>NZ_JBXAWK010000059.1:0-38298 GCF_057291755.1 Kitasatospora sp. UYEF31 | reverse complement strand
GCATTTACCACCACCGTCCCGCCCTAACGGTCCGCCCCCACCGCCCCCCCGGGCTGCACGCACACCCCCACAATTTTTTTGGCGCGAGGGTGGGCGCCCCCGGCCCCCCCGCGGCGGCCCCGGGGCCGACAAGCGTCGCAGAAGCTTGTGGTAACTCTGCGTGTTTGTAGTTTTACGGGACTACACTTCCCGGAAGTACACTCCCGTGAGCTGGTGATGCCGGTATGGATAGACCCAAGGACATGTTCGACCGCGAGTTCGAGTGGGCGGCATTGGCCCGGTTCGCGCAGAACGATCAGCCTGGCGCGACGCTCGGCGTGGTATCCGGTCGCCGCAGACAAGGCAAGACCTTCCTGCTCGATGCCCTCTGCCAGCAGACGGAGGGCTTCTACTTCGCCGCCACGGAGGCGACTGAGGCGGAGTCCTTGCGCAGGCTGGGGGAGGCGCTCACCGAGTATCAGGAGGCTCCGTCGCCGGTGAGGTTCGAGAACTGGTTCGAGGCCGTCGACGCGTTGCTTGCGCTCGGTCGTGAGCGGCCGGTACCCGTAGTCATCGACGAGTTCCCCTACTTGGTGCGGGCCAGCCCAGCGCTGCCGTCGATCATTCAGGCGGCCTACGGCCCGTTGCGTACCCAGCGCACGGAATCCCGGATTCGACTGCTGCTGTGCGGATCGGCGATGTCCTTCATGGGCCGGATTCTGTCCGGCAACGCCCCCTTGCGTGGACGCGCGGGTCTCGAACTGGTCGTCCAGACGCTCTCTCACCGGCTGGCCGCTGAATTCTGGGGTATCACCGATCACCGGCTGGCCGCCATGGTGAACGCAGTGGTGGGCGGGACGCCGGCGTATCGGCGTGAGTTCACTGAAGGGGATGTGCCCTCCGGGTTGGACGATTTTGACGACTGGGTCGTCCGCGCGGTGCTCGATAAAGGGCGTCCGTTGTACCGGGAAGCGCGCTACCTCCTTGCAGAGGAGCCTGACCTGCGGGATTCGGGGCTCTACCACTCAGTGTTGGCGGCCATCGCCGAAGGGAATGCGACCAGGGGTGGGGTCGCCGGCTATCTGGGACGTAAGAGCGATGACATCGCGCATCCGTTGAACGTTCTGGAGGACGTCGGGTTCATCTCCCGGGAGGCGGATGCGTTCCGGGACAACCGGACGCAATACCGCGTCACCGAACCGCTGGTGACCTTCTATCACGCGGTCATGCGGCCGTCCTGGTCCGAGTTGGAACGGCCTGGCCGCGCCGCCGGTCGGGTGTGGCAGCGGAGTCAGCGCCGGTTCATGAGCAATGTCATGGGCCCGCGTTTCGAAACGATCTGCCGAGACTGGGCGATGGACCATGCGCCGCCGAGTCTTTTCGGTGACTACGCGAACCAGGTCGCGACCGGGACCGTGGCCGAACCTGCCCGCAAGACGAATCACGAGGTGGATGTCGTGGTGATCGGAGACGGCGACGGGCAACGTCGACCACTGTTGTCGATCGGTGAGGTCAAATGGGGTGACGTGATGGGCAAAGGGCACCTCGAACGCCTCCGGCACATCAAATCGCTTCTCGCCGGAAGCAAACGTTACGACGTTTCGGAGACCCGCCTCGCCTGTTACTCGGGGGTGGGGTTCACCGATGAACTCCGGGGGATGGCGGACAAGGGCGATGTCGTCCTTGTCGGGCTTGATGATCTCTACGGTGCCGGCCAGAAGTGATCGCGCAGAGAATGTGAAGACGTAGCGGTGCCTCGGCCCTTCCTCCGCCCCCGCAGCCACTGCGTGGAGTACGGCGTAGTGCAGGGCGCTGCCACTGGGCCTTCCGCGACGAACGCAGACAAACTTCCTATTTAGTAGGCATTGGTGCATACCAAATAGGCATTATGCATCTGAATAAGCCGGAAACGCTGTTGGGGCGCACTCCTCAAGGAGTGCGCCCCAACAGTCTTGCCAGGCTGTTGCTCAGTTGGTCCCGAGTGCCTGCTTCAAGAAGTCCACCTGCAACAGCAGCAGGTTCTCCGCCACCTCTTCCTGCGGGGTCATGTGTGTGACACCCGACAGGGGGAGGACGGTGTGCTGGCGGCCGGCGGCCAGCAGCGCCGAGGACAGGCGCAGAGTGTGCGCCGCCACGACGTTGTCGTCGGCCAGGCCGTGGATGATCATCAGGGGGCGGTTGGGCTCCTCGGTCGGGCCCAGCTCGACACCCTCGACAAGCGAGTTCTGCGCGTACACCTTCGGCTGTTCCTGTGGCGTGCCCAGGTAGCGCTCGGTGTAGTGGGTGTCGTACAGCGCCCAGTCGGTCACGGGAGCGCCGGCCACCGCGGCGTGGAAGACGTCGGGGCGGCGCAGGACGGCCAGCGCGGCGAGATAGCCGCCGTACGACCAGCCGCGGATGGCGACCCGGCGGGTGTCCATGTAGCCGCGGTGCACCGACAGCGCGTCCAGTGCTTCGATCTGGTCGCGCAGGGTGGAACCGGCGAAGTCGTGGCGGACGGACTTCTCGTAGTCGGGACCGTAGTGCGGGGTGCCCCGCCCGTCCGCGACGATTACGCAGAAGCCCTGGTCGGCCAGCCACTGCGAGGACAGGTGGGCGTTCTGCGCGGCGACGACGCGCTGACCGTGCGGACCGCCGTACGGGTCCATCAGGACCGGAAGGCGCACCTTCGACGCCGGGTCGAACCCGGTGGGCAGCAGGACCGCGCACGGGATGTCGCGCTCGCCGACGGCGATGAGTTCGACGTTCGCCCGGATGACCGGTGTGGCCGCGTACGAGGCGATCTCGCCGACGAGGGCGCCCTGGTGAGTGACCGTCACCTGCGCGCCGAAGCGGTCGAGCGTGGCGGCGACGGTCACGGTGGTGTCGCCTGAGCGGACCGCCGAGTACACGCCGGGCCCCTCCGTGGAAAGGCGGCTCACGCCGTCGGCCGACACGCTGTAGAGGTGGATCTCGCCGGTCTCGTGGTCGTCGGCGTCGACGCCCGCGGACGCGCCGATCAGGACGTCCGTGTCGGTGATGTCGAGGATCGACCGCACGTGCAGCTGGCGGTCCGTCAGCTCCCGGTCTCCGACGACCAGGCGGCGCGCGCCGTCGCGGTCGGTCAGCCGTACGAGACGCCCGTCGGGGGTCCAGGCGGGCACGCCGTTGACGATGTCGATCCACGCGGGGTCGGTCTCGGTGTGCACTTCGCGGGTCGCGCCGGACGTGGTGTCGACGGCCAGCGTCCGCTGGGTCTTCTGGTCGCGGGCCATCACCGAGAGCAGTGCGGCACCGCCACCCGACCAGTGGACGGTCACGAGATAAGGGAACGCGGCCCGAGCCCAGGAGATTTCCGTACGATCGCCGTTTTCGACGTTGATCACGTATGCCGTGACCTCGGCGTTCGGTGTCCCCGCGGCCGGATAGGCGACCTCGTGCGCGGGGCGGCCCGGGTTCGCCGGGTCGGCGATCCACCAACGCTGCACGGGGGATTCGTCAACCCTCGTGGCGATGACGGACGTGCCGTCCGGCGACCACCAGTAGCCGCGGTGGCGGGACATCTCCTCGGCGGCGATGAACTCGGCTGTACCCCAGGCGACATCATCGCCGTCGGGCTCGGCGAGCGCGCGGTCGTCCGATCCTTCGGCGTTGACGACGCGCAGCGAACTCCCGGACGCGTAGGCGATGTGACGGCCCGTCGGGGACGGACGCGGGTCGATCACCGGCCCCGGAACATCAAGTTCGCGCACCTCGCCGGACTTCAGGTCGGCTGCGAACAGCCGCCCCGACAAGGTGAAGGCGGCGGACGATCCTTCGCCGTCCAGGGCGTAGCCGACGATCCCCGCCGAGCCCTCGCGGGTGCGTTCGCGACGGGCGCGCTCCTGCGCGGACTGCTCCTCGCCGCCGGAGCCGAGCAGTTCGTCCGGATCGGCGATCAGGCGCTCGGTGCCGGTGGCGACGTCGTACGTCCACAGGCAGGTGGTGCGGTCCTCACCGCCCCGGGACCGCAGGAAGGCGACGGTGCCTCCGGCGATGCTGAAGGACCGTGGCGCACCGAAGGTGAACCGCTGGGTGCGGGCTGTCTGCCGGGGGAAAGTGATCTCCGCGCTCATCAGGCCAGCGTACGGCTTGACCCGTTCGGCGGCGGCTCGCGATGAAGATCAAAAAGCGCGGGACGATCACTACCGCACGCCCCCTGAACGGGTGAACACATTTCGTGATCATGCCATTACGGTCGGTGGAGAGGTTGGGCTGATCGGACGCGTTCCGCACCCGAGCGGCCAGATGTCCGGGCATATGACCTGCCCGGACGCCTGATCGGCAGACACTCTCCGACGGTCCGGCCCCACCTGACACACCCCTTCAAGCACGGGAGGTGCGTGACTGTGGCGCTCTCCATTTCCTCAGTCCTGTTTCTGGCCGCCGTCGTCTTCTTCCTGGTCCGCAAAGCCGACCTCAAGCCCGTCCACGCGGTGGTCTGCCTCCTGCTCGGCTTCTACCTCTCCTCGACCTCCGTCGCCCCGACGATCAGGGACGCGAGCACGAACTTCGCGAACATGGTGGGCGGCATCGACTTCGGGGACCACAACGTCCACTGACCGCACAGCATCCACTGACCGCACAGCACCCGCGGACCGCACAGCACCCACTGACCGCACAGTGGGGGAGCCCGGGCCGATGTCCGGGCTCCCCCGTACGCTGACGCTCATGACCGCCGCATCCGACGCGCCGCTGCGCGTCCTCTTCGTCCATGCCCACCCCGACGACGAGGTCATCAACAACGGGGCCACCATGGCCCGCTACGCCGCCGAAGGCGCGCACGTCACCCTGGTGACCTGCACCCTCGGGGAATACGGCGAAATCCTGGTGCCCGAGCTCACCCACCTGGCCTGGGACCAGGAGGACCGGCTCGGCGAGCACAGGATGACCGAGATGGCCGACTCCATGAAGGCGCTCGGCGTCACCGACCAGCGCTACCTCGGCGGGGCAGGACGCTACCGCGACTCCGGAATGATGGGTGAGCCGTCCAACGACGATCCCCGCACGTTCTGGCAGGCCGACACGGACGAAGCCGCGTCGCACCTGGTGCCGGTCGTCCGCGAACTGCGCCCGCAGGTCCTGGTCGTCTACGACTCCAACGGCGGCTACGGCCACCCCGACCACATCCAGGCGCACCGGGTCGGCCTGCGGGCCGCGGACCTCGCCGCCGACGCCTCGTACGGCACGGGTGAGGTCTGGGAGATCCCGAAGACCTACTACAACCGGATGCCGAAGTCCGTGATGCTCGCCGGGCTGGAGAGCATGAAGGCGGCCGGCAAGGAAGTTCCGTTCGACGTCGTGGACATCGACAAGTTCACCTTCCTGGTCGACGACGCGGTGATCACCACTGCGATCGACGGGGCCGCCCATCTGGAGAACAAGGCCGCGGCGATGAAGGCCTACCCCACGCAGATCGCCGCTGACAACGAGTTCTTCGCGCTGTCGAACAACATCGGGCAGAGCATCATGGCCGTCGAGCACTACGAGCTGGTGCGTGGCGTCAAGGGCCCGGTCGGCGACGACGGCCGGGAGAACGACATCTTCGCCGGGCTGCGGTGAACCTGCCCCTGACCGGCCGGATCGCCCTGTACACGGGGCTGTTCGCACTCGGCGTCGTCGTGGCCGTGCTCGGCTGCTTCGCGCAGGGCGCCTACCTCCCGGCCGGGCTCATCGTGGCGCTGCTCGGCGCGGGCGGGCTGTTCCTGGGCGCGGGCGCGCTGACGAAGTCGAAGGCCGGGTCGGGCTCGGCGGTGGCCGGCTGGGTGCTCACCGTCATGTGGCTGTCCGGCTGGACGAAGCCGGAGGGGGACTGGCTGCTCGCCAACGGTTTCTCGTCGTACGCCTTCCTGCTCGGCGGGACGGTCCTCGGGATCGGCGCGGCGATGCAGCCGTGGGGCGGGCCGGCGGGGTCCGCAGCGCCGGGGCTGCTGCTGTCGGGTGAGAAGAAGTAGCCGCGCGGTAGTAGGCAGGCGCTTTCGGCTTCGCCGCGCGCGTCGATCATGCTCGGAACGCAATGAATTGATCTGTGACACAACGTTCCGAGCATGATCGGCGCCGTTCGCGCGGGCCTCTCGCTGGTTCCGTGCTGACTTTTACCGCCGGAACATGCGCCCATGCAGGTGAAGTCCTATGACTCCCCCTTTCGGGTGAAAAGAAAGAGATCCGCGACAGTCGGTCTTGACCGCGGGTGATTCTCGACGGGTCCCGGGGCGTAACTGTGCATCGGTGCGGCCGTTGAGCTAGGTGAGCGGCGCATCGACCGTGCCGCCCCCCGCTCCGTCCAACGGCGGATGTCGTTTCCACAAGTGCCCGCAGGCTGGTTCGACTGAACTGGGCCGGCGGGGCGTGCGGAGGCCGCCGGGAGCGGTGTCGTCACGCCGTCCGGGCGCACGCTCCACCCAGCCGGTGTGGAACGGCCGAGGATCGCAACCCGTCGGAAGAGCCCTTAGTCGTGAGCAACGACCATCCCACCAGGCCGTCCACGCTGCCCGGATCCGGTTCGTCTGAGGACGTCGGTGGGGAGCACCGCCACCGGGGGCTGCCCGCCGCCCCGGAGGCGAGTGTGCCACCCGACGATCCCGCGCGGATCGACTTCGGTTCGTGGTTCGACGAGGACCCGGCGACTTCTCCGGCCGCGTCCCCTGAGCCCGTCGCGCCGCCGGTGGAGCAGTCCCCGACGCGGTCCGGCGCTTCCGGTGCGTCCGGTGCCGACCCCGGCGGGGACGGCCTGCCACCGTTGGAGGAACTGCTGCGGCAGTTCGGCCCGCCGCCGTCGCAGTTGTCACCGCAGGAGCCCACAGCACAGAGCAGCAGCCAGAGTCTCAGTCAGGGCCGGAACCAGAACCTGGGCCGGGACCTGGACGAGGACCAGGCCCCGGGGTCCGGACCGGACTCGTCCGGGCCGGCTCCGCCCGGGGGCACTCCGTACGACGGCTCCCTCCCGGCGACACCCGGATACGACCAGCCTTCGTACACCCGGCCGTCCTACGACCCGGCGCCGTTCGAGCGACCTTCGTCTGAGCAGCCTGCGTTCGAGCAGTCGGCTTACGATCCGGCCGGGTCCGGCCGGACTTCCTATGATTCACCGGCGTACGGGACACCGGCTTCCGGCTATGAGCCGCCGGAGGCCTATGAAACGTCAGCGGCGCGTGAACCGTCGGCGGGTTACGTGCCGGAGCCCGCGGATCCGCTTGCGGCCGGCTTGGGGGCCGCCGAACCCGAACCGCCCAAGCGCCGGTCGCTGATCACCGCGTTCGGGAGTCCGGCGGCCCCGGCGCCGGGGCCGCCGCAGGCCGGGGAGGCACCTGCCGACTACCGGTCCTACCAGCGGGACGACCAGGATCCGGACGCCGGGCAGATGATGACGACCCGGGTCTCCATCAAGATTCCGGGTTCGCGGCCCATTCCGCCGGTGGTGCTGCACGGCCAGGCGCGGATCGAACAGGGCGGTGGCGGCGGTGCCGGCTACGAGCCGCAGACGCAGTCCCACGCGCTGGACGGCTCGGACATCGGCGACTGGGCGAACGCGGACCCGGACAACCCGGCTGACCCGGACGCGGCCGGTGCGCGGACGCGCGCCGGACAGCAGAAGGCGCGCAGCGGGCGGGCCGTTCCCCACCACGCCAAGCGCCGCCGCCCGCTGGTGATCCTGCTGGCCGCCGTCCTCGCGGTGTTCGGCGGGCTCTACGGCGCATCGGTCGCCTACGCCGGGGGAGGGGTGCCGCGCGGCACCACGGTCCTGGGCGTCGACATCGGCGGCCAGACCCGCGACGCGGCGACCCGCATCCTGCAGGAGCGGCTCGGCGCCCAGGCCTCCGGTCCTTTGCCGGTCCGGTTCGGGGATAAGGACCTGCTGCTCGATCCGCCCAGCGCGGGGCTCCTGTTCGACATCCGCGGGACGGTCGAGCGGGCGGCGTACCGGAGCAAGAACCCGGTCAAGTCCATCTCCGGTCTGTTCGGTGTGCCGCAGTCCGTCGTGCCGGTCGTCATCAAGGACCCGGTCAAACTGGCCGCGGCCCTCGACCAGCTGGCAGTCGGAGCGGGCGGCGAACCGGCCGAAGGCGGCGTGAAGTTCAACGGCGGCACCGCGACCCCGGTCTACCCGAAGGCGCATCCGGTCCTCGACACCCCCAACGCGGTCACCGCGGTCGGGAACAGTTACCTGACCGGCGGGAAGGCCGTACCGGTCACGCTTCCGACGCGGCTTTCGCAGCCGAAGGTCAGCACGGCGGAAGTGGACCGGGCGCTGCGGGAGTTCGGTGTCCCGGCGATGTCGGGCCCGGTCACCCTCACCACGGGGTCCAAGTCACTCAAGCTCACCCCCGAGGTGATCGCGAAGTACCTGACGATGGAGGCCGATCCGAACGGCCGGCTGGTCCCGAAGACCGACACGGAGGGCCTGCAGAAGGAACTCGGCGAGACATTCTCGTCGGTTGGCGAGAAGCCGCAGGACGCCACGTTCAAGGTGGTCAACGGCAAGCCGCAGCTGGTGCCTTCGAAGGCGGGCCGCGGTGTGTCGGGGGCCACCGCGGCCGAAGCACTGCTGTCGGTGCTGACGAAGGACAGTGACCGCAAGGTCAAGGTGCAGCTCGGCCCGGTCGAGCCCGGACTGACCACCGCGCGGGCGCAGGCACTCGGCATCGCCGACGTGATGTCGTCGTATACGACGAACTACCCTTACGCCGCCTACCGCCTGACGAACATTCACCGGGCTGCCGATCTGATCGACGGCTCGGTTGTCATGCCCGGCGAGACCTGGAGCCTGAACGAAACAGTCGGCGAGCGTACGGCGGGGAACGGCTTCGCCAAGGGCACGGTCATCAACCAGGGCCGGTTCCAGACCGACTTCGGCGGTGGTGTCTCGCAGGTCGCGACCACAGCCTTCAACGCGGTGTTCTTCGCCGGGCTGCAGGACGTGCAGCACCGGCCGCACAGCTTCTGGATCGAGCGCTACCCGGCCGGACGGGAGGCCACCGTGGCCTGGCCGACGCTGGACATGAAGTTCCGCAACGACTCCAACAAGCCGGTGTACATCGACACTTCGTACACCGACTCCTCGGTGACCGTGGCGATGCTCGGGACGAAGGTCTACGACGAGGTGAAGGCGACCAGTTCGGGCAAGTACAACCTGGTGCAGCCCAAGTCGGTCAACGACACCAGCGCCACCTGTGTGCCGCAGGGCCCGACCCAGGGCTTCAAGATCGACGTGACCCGGCTGTTCATCAAGGGCGGGAACACAGTCAAGCGGGAGAAGTTCCACACCGACTACGACCCCGCGGACTCGATCACCTGCGGGCCGGCCCCGGCCGGTGCGGCGGCCGGTGCGGCAGGCCCGTCCAGCGCACCGCCGAGCCCCAGACCGGCCGACAACGGCCAGCAGCCGGCCCCGGCCGCCAATCCGGGCGGACTGTCGCAACTGGGCGACGAGTAGTCCGTACGAGATCGTCCGACGGGACCGGGAGCGCACCGCTCCCGGTCCCGTCCCGCGTTCGCTCCGGGCCGCCCGGCCGTGGCGGCGCAGGGTTGGAGCGGATCGGCGATAGAGTCGCCGTCTGACGGCTACGGAACGGCCGGCACACCCGCAGGATCAGCTGTTCCGTCACCCCCCCCAGCCGCTGCAATCCCCGTCCCGGAGGCCGACCATGAGGTGGCATCGGGAGTCCGGGCACACCACGGACCCCGCGTCGCCCGCCGGACCGCTCAACGCCGAAGCCGCCGAGACCGCAGACCGGCCGCCGCAGCGCGCGCGGCACCGCGGGCGACCCGGGCGTCGGCGCGACTGGCTGCGCAGACTGCGGATACCCGCGGCGGCCACAGTCCTGGCAGCCACGCCGGCCCTCCTGGTCGTGCTCCTGTCCGGTAACGAGAACCCGACCGACGAGGTCCGCGCCGGAGCGGTCGGGTGCAGCTCCGACAACCGGGAGTGCGGAACCCCCGTAAGCGCCGATCCGGCCGGTGGCCGACGCGGCCAGGCCGTCGTCCCGCCCGGCCGGGCGCCGGACACCAGGACCACGGGCAGCAGCCGCGCCGTGAGCGGGTCACCCCGTACGTCCGTCGTCCCGTCGCCTTCCGGGACACCCACCACGTCCCCGACGGCGACCCCCGTCGCACCGGTGGGCACGGCCCCGCCCGGCGAGCGGCACAGTTCCCCGTACGTCGACATGACCCTCGGCGGCGGCCCCGAAGCGCTGCGCACCCTCAGCGTCACCGGCGTCCGCGACGCCACCCTCGCGTTCATCGTCGACGGCGGCGGCTGCCGCCCCATGTGGGGCGGCGTCACCCGGCTCGACGATCCGGCCACCAGCGGCCGGGTCAAGGAGATCCAAGCCGCGGGCGGGAAGGTGCGCATCGCCTTCGGCGGTACGGCCGGCACCGACCTGGCCGAATCCTGCGCCACACCCGCCGACCTGGCTGCCGCGTACGCCGAAGCGCTCGACGCGGCCGGCACCGACCGGGTCGAACTCAACGTGGACGGCCGGTCGCTTGCCCAGCCCGCGGCGGTCGAACGGCGGAACGCGGCGCTCAGACTGCTGCAGACACGGCGTCACGTCGACGTCGGCTACGCCCTGCCGGTCCTCCCCAGCGGGCTGACCGCGGAGGGCACAGCCCTGCTGCGCAACGCCGCGGCCCGGAACGTCGACGTCGGATACGTGAACCTCCTGGCGATGGACTACGGGCCGGTCGCCGCACCGCAGCCCCAGGGCCGGATGGGAGCGCACGCGGTCTCGGCCGCCCAGGGCGCTCAGGCCGTACTGCGTTCGGTGTGGCCGGAACTGACTGAGGCTCAGGCCTGGCAGCGGACCACAGTGACGGTGATGATCGGCCGCAACGACGTACCCGGCGAGGTCTTCACCGTCGGGGACGCCCGGCTCCTCACGGACTTCGCGGCCAGGCAGCACCCGGGCGGACTGTCCTGGTGGTCGGCCGCCCGGGACCGCTCGTGTGCGGCGGGCGCGCAGCTCACCGACCCCGGGTGTAGTGGGGTGGACCAGGAACCGGGCGCGTACGCCCGGATCCTCGGATCCTACTGACCGGATTCCCGGGCTCTACCGAAGTGTCCGGTAGTGGTAGCGGTGGTGGTCGATGAAGCCGAGGGAGTCGTACAGCGCGCGGGCCGGTTCGTTGTCCGCCTCCACCTGGAGCCAGGCCAGGGTCGCGCCCCGGGCCAGGGCCGCGTCGGTCAGCGCGCGCATCACCGCGCGGGCCAGGCCCTTACGGCGGCGGTCAGGGTCGACCTCGACGGCGGAGAAGCCCGCGTAACGGCCGACGACGGCGGCCCGGCCGATGGCCACCGGGAGATCGCTTCCAGCGGCGCGTACGACCGCGAAAAGGGTGCCGCGCGGTCCCGTGATGACATGCCGTACGGCGTCGGAGATCTCGGAGACGCGCTGGTAGCGGCGGAGCCAACCATCGGTCGGTTCACCGGTGATTTCGACCGCGTTCGTGCCCGCGTTCGTCTCAGTGGTCGTGCCCACGGTTTTATCCGGGGTCGGTTCGGTGCCGCCGAGGCGGTCGCGGACGGCTGCGAGCGGTGCGGTGCGGATCAGCGTCTCGGCCTCGGCCGCCCACCCCGCGGCGTCCAGGCTGAGGTCCACCGGACTGCCCTGGACGACCTGGAAGCAGGTGGGCAGGCCGCGTGCGGCGTACCACTTCCCGACCTCCTCGACGGCCTGTCCGAACGGCAGGCCCGGATCGCCGGCCGCCAGCACGGAGTTGGCGCGCCGGGTGAACCCGCCGGCTGCGCGCAGCAGCCATTCACCCAGGTCGTACGTGTCGACAGCCGGCCAGCTCGGGGCAGTGGCCCGCTGCAGGTCGGCGGGGGAGATCCGGGCCGCGCCACGCGCCGGGACCGGTGGCACGACTTTCGCCGCGACGACCTCGGACTCGGGCACCCGTACGACCGCGCCATCCTTGCGGGTGATCGTGAGTACGCCCTCGGTGAAACCGGTCAGTTCGCCGACGACATCGGTCAGCCGGGGCCCGCTTCCCGGCTCCGGGAGCGTGTGACGAACCGACACCCGCCTGCCGACGTCCTTGAGTGTGATCCGCTTCACGTTGTCCACCTCGTGGGATCTGACTGCCGAAAGCCACATTGATCTGCTGATATAGCCCTGGCCGAGAGTTATGCCACAGCCCCTGCTGTAGCCGACACGGCCGCACCGCGATACTAAAGGCGGGCATCATCGTTGCCGCTGGGGACACCGGGGGCTTCGGACAAACCCCGGACCCCGCTCACGCGCACTGTGGAGCGGAGGCGACGACCGGAGCGGTTCGTGCGGAACGAGCGAATCGTGCGGGGCGTGCCTCCGCAAAGCCGACAACACTGAGCACCGCCCCTGAGGAGGAATTGACGTGACCTACGTCATCGCGCAGCCCTGCGTCGACGTCAAGGACAAGGCCTGCATCGAAGAGTGCCCTGTCGACTGCATTTACGAGGGTGTGCGGGCGCTGTACATCCACCCCGACGAGTGTGTGGACTGCGGTGCCTGCGAGCCGGTCTGCCCCGTCGAGGCGATCTTCTACGAAGACGACACCCCGGATCAGTGGAAGGACTTCTACAAGGCGAACGTGGAGTTCTTCGACGACCTGGGCTCGCCCGGCGGCGCGTCGAAGATGGGGATGATCGACAAGGACCACCCGGTCATCACGGCACTCCCGCCGCAGGTCGAAGGCGCCTGAACACTGTGAGCACCACACACCCCGCGCCGTCCGCTCCCTACGGGGAGTGGGCGGCGCGTCGTATGTCGAACCGCCTCCCGGTGTTCCCGTGGGACCGTCTGGAGCCGCACAAGGCCGTCGCCGCCGGGCACCCCGGCGGCATCGTGGACCTGTCGGTGGGCACGCCCGTCGACCCGGTCCCGCAGTTCCTGCAGGACGCGCTGGCCGCGGCCGCGGACGCGCCCGGCTACCCCACGGTGTGGGGCACGGCCGGGCTGCGCGCGTCGGTGGCCGGTTGGCTGCACCGCCGCTTCGGCGTGACCGTGGGCCCGTCCGCGGTCCTGCCGGTCGTCGGGACGAAGGAACTGGTCGCCGCGCTGCCCGCGCAGCTGGGGCTCGGCGCCGGGGACATAGTCGTGCACCCCGAGCTGGCCTACCCGACGTACGACGTCGGCGCCCGCCTGGCCGGGGCCACCCCGGTCGCCTCGGACTCGACCGTCGCGCTCGGCCCGCAGCGGCCCGCCCTGGTGTGGCTGAACTCGCCGGCGAACCCGCACGGGCAGGTGCTGCCTGTCGAGCACCTGCGCAAGGTCGTGGAGTGGGCGCGGAGCATCGGCGCGTACGTCGTCTCCGACGAGTGCTACATCGAGCTGGGCTGGGAGGCCGAGCCGGTGTCGATCCTGCACCCCGACGTGTGCGGCGGCTCCCACGAGGGACTGCTGGCCGTGCACTCACTGTCTAAGCGGTCGAACCTGGCCGGATACCGGGCGGGCTTCGTCACCGGCGATCCGCTGGTGATCAAGGAGCTGCTCGGCATCCGGAAACACTCCGGGCTGATCGTGCCCAAGCCGGTGCAGGCCGCGATGCAGGCCGCGTTCGACGACGACGACCACGTCGCTGAGCAGAAGGCGCGGTACGCGGCCCGCCGCACCGCGCTGCGCGGCGCGCTGGAGTCGGCCGGGTTCCGGATCGACCACTCGGAGGCGAGCCTGTACCTCTGGGCGACCCGGGACGAGCCGTGCTGGGAGACGGTGGCGTGGCTGGCGGAGCGCGGGGTGCTGGTGGCACCCGGCGACTTCTACGGACCCAAGGGCGACCGGCACGTCCGGGTGGCGTTCACCGCTACTGATGAGCGGGTGGCGGCGGGTGTGGAGCGGCTGAAGGGCTGAGTGCGCAGCCTGTGTTCATCACGTACGGAAGACCTCGTGGAGATCTCCACGAGGTCTTCCGTACAAGATCGACGAAGATCCCTCCAGGACGACTTTCCTCCTAGTCGGCTAGTGTGGTTCCATGCCGGTCATCGACGCGCGTTCCCCGAAGCCACGACTGCTGACGACTTCCGTACGGAAGAAGGGCATCGTCACGATCCCTCAGGAGATCCGGGACGCCCTGCATCTCGAAGAGGGTGACCAACTGGTCGCTGCCATAGAGGACGGGCGGATCATCCTGATTCCCTCCGGGGTTATCCCGATGGACCAGGCATGGTTCTGGACACCTGACTGGCAGGTCGGAGAAGCGAAGGCCGATGAGGACGCAGCTGCCGGGCGTGGTGAGGTCTTCCTCAGCGGTGAGGACTTCCTGGCCGCTCTTGAAGAGCGGACCGGCGCGCACTGATGCCCACGTTCATCATGCTCGCGTCCTTCCTCCGGGACTGGCGCAGGCTTTCGACGGACCAGCAGATCGCCTTCCGCCGCGCGGTGGGCTTCCTGGTCGAGGACCTGAAGAGCGGCACCGGCTTCCGCAAAGGGCTGCGAGTCAAGAAGATGCAAGGTCACATTGACGTCTGGGAGATGTCCTGGGCTCCGGACGGTCGTGCGACCTTCCACTACGCGGACCCGGTCAAGGACGGCCGTCAGCATGTCGCCTGGCGGCGGGTGGGCACACACTCGATCTTCGCCCGCCCTTGATCGCCAGGATCGGGGAGCCCCGCTGACGGCCCGGCCCTGACCAGGGGGTCAGCGTCTGAGGGGGAGTTCAGGTGCCGTATAGGGTGAGGTGCATGGACGCTCCCCTCGACCTCAGCCAGGACGTTGTCTCCGTCACCGCGCGGATCGTCGACGTCTACTCGGTCAGCGGCGCGGAGAAAGCCCTCGCCGACCTGGTCGAGACCGCCCTGCGCGCCTACCCGCACCTGACGGTGGAGCGGGTCGGCAACAACGTCATGGCCCGTACGGAACTGGGCCGCGCGGAGCGGATCATGCTGGCCGGGCACCTGGACACCGTGCCGGTCGCGGACAACTTCCCGTCCCGCGTCGAGGGCCCGCTGATGTACGGCTGCGGCACCACCGACATGAAGGCCGGTGTCGCCGTCCAACTGCGCCTCGCCGCGGAACTGAGCGCCCCCAGCCGGGACATCACGTACGTCTTCTACGACCGCGAGGAGATCGAAGCCGTCCACAACGGTCTCGGTCACTTGGCCGTGAGCCACCCCGACTGGCTGAAGGCCGACTTCGCGGTGCTCCTGGAGCCCACCGGCGGGGTCGTCGAGGGCGGCTGCCAGGGGACCGTGCGGGTCAAGGTCAGGACATCAGGCGTACGGGCGCACTCCGCGCGGTCGTGGCTCGGCGAGAACGCCATCCACGCCGCCGCGCCGGTCCTCGCCCGGCTCCAGGCGTACCAGGAGCGGGACCAGCGGGTCCTCATCGACGGTCTGGAGTACCACGAGGGCCTGAACGCGGTCGCTATCGAGGGCGGCGTCGCGGGCAACGTCATCCCGGACGCGTGCGCGGTCACGGTGAACTTCCGCTTTGCGCCCAACCGTTCGGTCGAACAGGCCGTACAGCACGTCCGCGAGGTCTTCGACGGCTTCGACGTGCTCCTGACCGACTCGTCCGCCGGAGCGCTGCCGGGCCTGGACCTGCCCGCCGCCGCCGCGTTCATCGCAGCCGTCGGCGGCACCCCGCGCGCCAAGTACGGCTGGACGGACGTCGCCCGGTTCTCCGCCCTGGGCGTGCCCGCGGTCAACTACGGCCCCGGCGAACCCAACCTGGCGCACAAGCGCAGCGAGTACGTCGAGACCGCACTCATCGAGGCCGCCGAGGCGAGCCTGAAGAACTGGTTGGCGTAAATCAGTCCGTCGGGGATGAAGCCATGTCAACCTTGAGCGCATGGACGCGCGATACGGACAGCAAGAGCCCCCCGAGTTCGCCAGCCCGGGGGAGGTCGACGAGCTGCACCCTTCAGTGAGACACCTGGGCACCGAAGCCTGGCGGGTGCTGCGGATCCAGTCGGAGTTCGTCGAGGGCTTCGGCGCCCTCGCCGAGCTGGGCAGAGCGGTCAGCGTGTTCGGCTCCGCCAGAACACCCGCCGACAGCCCGGAATACGCCACGGGCGTCGCGGTCGGCAAGGCCCTCGCCGAGGCCGGCTACACGGTCATCACCGGCGGTGGCCCCGGTGCGATGGAGGCCGCCAACCGCGGGGCCCGCGAGGGCGGCGGCGTCTCGGTCGGCCTCGGCATCGAGCTGCCGTTCGAGAGCGGGCTCAACCCGTACTGCGACATCGGGCTGAACTTCCGCTACTTCTTCGCCCGCAAAACCATGTTCGTGAAGTACGCGCAGGGCTTTGTGGTCCTGCCTGGCGGCATCGGCACCCTCGACGAGCTGTTCGAGGCACTGACACTCGTGCAGACCCGGAAGGTCACCCACTTCCCGGTGGTGCTGATCGGCACCGAGTACTGGGGCGGACTGCTCGACTGGCTGCGGGACTCCGTGATCGCCCAGGGCAAGGCCTCAGCCAAGGACCTTGAGCTGTTCCAGGTCACCGACGACGTGTCCGAGGCGGTCCGGATCATCCGGCAGGGCGACGGCCTGCTCGACGAGGTCGAACTCCAAGTGGCGAAGGAGAAGGCGGCGGCCGAACGGCGGGCAGCCGGAAGCTGACCCTTCAGACCAGCCCGGCGGATGGATTTGAGCGGAAGAGTGCATTCACCCGTTTGATCCTGTTCATCATGCGGCTACCTGTGACCGGGAATGTGATGGGGACTCACCAGTCCCCTTCATATCTCCGGTCCCAGGAGTAAAAGCATGTCGCTGTCCCGTAGAGGTTTCCTTGGCCGGTCCGCCGTCGCCGGCACGGCTGTCGCATTCATCGGCAGTACACAGATGCTGACGGCCCAGTCCGCGTCCGCCGCCCCGGGCTCGGACGTGGACGCGCAGCGGCGCCCGTCCAAGGTCGGCTACGGGCCGCTTGTGCCCGACCCGGCCGGACGCCTCGCGCTCCCCGCCGGATTCGCCTACTCGGTCGTCACCCAGGCCGGTGTCACCAAGCTGGAGACCGGCGAGTTCACCCCCGGTGCCCATGACGGCACCGGCGCGTTCCGGATGCGCGGCGGCGGCACCGTGCTGGTCAACAACCACGAGATCCGCGAGCCGTTCGGGAAGATCGACCTCCCGGTGCCGCACCTGCCCGGCTATGTCTACGACCCGGGGGCGGCCGGCGGCTGCACCGTCGTGGAGACCGACCGGCACGGCCGCCGTGTGCGGGAGTACGTCGGCATCGCCGGCACCTCCACCAACTGCGCCGGCGGCGTCACCCCCTGGGACACCTGGCTGACCTGCGAGGAGACCGAGGCGCTGGCCGGCAAGGACGGCCTGACCAAGGACCACGGCTACGTCTTCGAGGTGGACCCGCACGACCGCCGGGCCAACCGCGACCCGAAGCCGATCAAGGCCCTGGGCCGCTACGCCCACGAAGCCGTCGTCGTCGACCCGGACCGCGGCCACTTCTACCTCACCGAGGACGCCAGCAAGCCCAACGGGCTGCTCTACCGCTGGACCCCGCCGCGCCACTGGCGCGCCGGGAGCGGCCAGCTGCGCCGCCTCGCCGACAACGCCGGAACGCTCTCGGCGATGAAGGCCGTGGACGCGTCCGGCAAGCACGTGGACGACCTGTCCCGCGCGGTCGAGATCGGTACGACGTACAAGGTCACCTGGGCCGACGTCCCCGACCGTGACGCGCGGACGGTCCCCGTACGCAAGCAGTTCACCGACACCCAGGTCACCCGGGCCCGCAAGCTCGAAGGCATCTGGTGGGCGGACAACGGCGCGTACATCGTCTCCAGCTTCGCCCGCACCGAGAGCCCCGGCGCGCAGCACGACGGGCAGATCTGGTTCTACGAGCCGCGGCGCGGCCGGCTGACGCTCAAGCTCCGCTTCGGCGTCAACACGACCCCCGACGTGGACGGGCCCTACGACGGCCCCGACAACATCAGCGTGTCCCCGTACGGCGGTGTGATCATCGCTGAGGACGGCGAAGGTGTGCAGCACCTGATCGGCGCCACCGACGACGGCCGGACCTACCCGGTCGCCCGCAACGACGCGAACATCGGCACCCCGGCCAAGCCGGAGTTCAGCGAGTTCACCGGCCCGGTCTACTCGGCGAACGAAGACGTGCTGTTCGCCAACGTGCAGACCCCGGGCACGATGTACGCGATCACCGGCCCGTGGAAGCGCCAGCCGGGCTGCTGAGTCTTTGCCGCGTGGATCATGTACAAAAGTCCGGCAAATCACCTGCCGAAGGGGCTTTTTGTACATGATCCACGTGTGTTTTCCACGTGTGCCGGGACGGGTCAGGCCAGCCCGCGGCGCGTGGCGGCGGGGGAGCGGGTGCCCTTGATGGTCGACACCATGTCCAGGACCTGCCGCGTCTCGGCGACCTGGTGGGCCCGGTAGATCCGCGCCCCCAGCCACGCCGAGACCGCGGTGGTGGCCAGCGTGCCCAGGAGCCGCTCGTTCACCGGGAGGTCCAGTGACTCGCCGACGAAGTCCTTGTTGGACAGGGACACCAGTACCGGCCAGTCCGTCGCGACCATCTCGCCCAGGCGGCGGGTGGCCTCAAGGGAGTGCCGGGTGTTCTTCCCGAAGTCGTGCGCCGGGTCGATGATGACCGCGTCGCGCCGGACGCCGAGGCCGACCGCGCGTTCGGCCAGTGCCGTGGTCGTCCTGAGGATGTCGGCCATCACATCCTCGTAGCCGACCCGGTGCGGCCGGGTCCGCGGCAGCGCCTTCCCGGCGTGCGCGCACACGATCCCTACGCCGTACCGCGCGGCGACCTCCGCGAGCTTCGGGTCGTGGCCGCTCCATGTGTCGTTCAGCAGGTCCGCGCCCACCTCGCAGACGGCCGCGCCGACCTCGTGCCGCCAGGTGTCGACGCTGATCACCACGTCCGGGTGCCGTCGGCGGACCTCGGCGACGAACGAGACCGTACGGCGGATCTCCTCGTCGACGTCGACATCCTCCCCGGGCCCCGCCTTGACCCCGCCGATGTCGACGATGCCCGCGCCCTCGCGTACGGCCTTGTCCACGGCGGCCAGCGCGGGCTCGTCGGCGAAGGTCGAACCCTTGTCGTAGAACGAGTCCGGGGTCCGGTTGACGATTGCCATGATGACCAGCTCGTCGGGGCCGAACTCGCGCTTGCCGAGCCGCAGTGCCGTCGCCACCGGAGACCTCCTGGAGATGTTCAAGAACTGTCTGTCTGTGATCAGTCTCGCCGATCCCGCGCACCGAACCTGCGGACGAGTGGCCGATCGCCTGCCGGATCGTGGCACGATCGTGCCGAGGTAGTTGTTCTGGCGGGGCTGGTCTGGTGGGTCAAGGAGAGACGAACCGGTGTTTTGGATCCAACTGATCGTGGTGACCGCGGTCGTGTTCGTCGTCGCCGCGGTCGTCCTGGGGGCCGGTGGCTCGCTCACCGAACCGGTGACCGACCAGCCCGACCTGGTGCTCCCGCAGCACCGGCTGCTGACCGGGGAGGACGTTGACCAGATCCGCTTCCCGGTGGTCCTGCGCGGCTACCGGATGGGCGAAGTCGACGATGTGCTCGACCGGTTGGCCGCCGAACTGGCAGCCCGGGACGTGCGGATCATGGAGCTGGAGTACCGCCTGGGCGGTGTCCCGCCGGTGCGGTCGGCTGCCCCGGCCGCTCCTCCGGCCGTCACGGAGGAGCCGGTCGACAAGCCCGCGGAACCCGTTGACCTGGTGAAGCGCCCCCGGTAGTAACGATCTTGGGCTTTGCGGGACGTCCTCTGCCCCGGAAGGTCCAAGATCACCGCTGCGGCGCTCAGCGCCCGGTGAACCGCGGCTGCTGCTTCCGCACAAACGCCGTGACAGCGGTCCTGTGGTCCTCGGAGCTGCCCGCCCGCAGTTGGAGCTCATCCTCCTTGGCCAGGGTCTCCACCATGCCGTGGACGGCTCCGTAGGCCATGGCCTCCTTGACGGCTCCGTACGCGACCGTCGGGCCCTGCGCCAGACGCACCGCCAGCTCCCGGACGACCGACGCGAACTCCGCGGCGGGGACGACCTGGTTCGCCAGGCCGAGTGCCAGCGCCTCGGGGGCTTTGACCGTACGGGGGAGCATCATCAGTTCGGTCGCCTTGGCGTAGCCGACCAGGCGCGGGAGCGTCCACGCCGCACCGGAGTCCGCGGACAGCGCGACACCGGCGAAGGATGTGTTGAAGCCGGCGTTTTCCGCGACGATCCGGAGGTCGCACGCGAAGGCGATCGCCGCACCAGCCCCGGCGGCCACACCGTTCACTGCGGCCACAACAGGCTTGGCCATCGATGTGATCGCGGTCACTAGCGGGTTGTAGTGCTCGCGCACTGTGGCGAACGTCACTTCGGGGCTGATCTCAAGGAGTTCGATGTGCTGCTTGAGGTCCTGGCCGACGCAGAACGCCCGTCCTGTGCCGGTGATGACGACGCAGCGCACCGCGTCGTCGGCGCCGGCCCGCAGCACCGCGTCGCGCAGGGCGACCTTGGTGTCGGTGTCGAGGGCGTTCATCGCGTCCGGCCGGTTGATCGTGACGGTCGCCACCCCGTCCGCCACTTCGTACAAAACGTTGTCGGCCATGGCATCCTCCGGTGAAGTGTTCGGGTGGGCCCAGCATGCCCGACGGTGCGTCAGGTCTCCCGGCAGGGCCGCGCCGGTGTGACCTCCAGGGTCCCCGACGGGCCGGGCCACGACCCGGAGGGAAGCCGTCGAATGTTTCCGGACGGCCCCGGAAAAAGGAGATTCCGCACTCCCCGACACCGGCCGACAAGCGGTCTTACCGGCACGAATCCCTAGGTGCCGAAGTCGCCCCCGGCGGGGGTCCGGCACCCCCCGCGGACCTGATGTTGGTCAAGCGGGCATCGAATGCGGGATAATAGGGCCTGATCATTGCGCTCGAGATCCGGTGGACGTGTGGATCACCGGCGTGTCGAAATGCGGAAGGGGAACAAGCATGGCGGCCATGAAGCCGCGGACGGGCGACGGCCCGCTCGAGGTGACCAAGGAGGGGCGGGGCATTGTCATGCGCGTCCCGCTCGAGGGTGGCGGAAGGCTCGTTGTCGAGCTGACGCCCGACGAGGCCAGAGCGCTGAGCGAAGCGCTCACAGGTGCCGTCGGCTGAGTGGAACCTGCTGCTCGCGGTGCGGGTTTTAACAGATCCTCACCGCGGCCACGCCAGGTGCGAAGCTACAGCTATGCAAAGCGTGGATGGAAAGTGCAGTCCGGATGCCGTCAAAAGCATCCGGACTGTTCTGCTTTCCCGTCCGGTTTACGGCAGTTCCTTCGTACGGCCGCGCAGCCGCGCGCGGGGCTGTCCGGAGCGGCGCCGCAGCGGGTCCCCCCGTACGGCGCCTGGACTTTCCGGAGTTTCCCGGGCCGCCTGGAACAGGTCCTAGATTTTCAGTGGCCTTCTAGACGCGCCGCGCGGCACACAGCAGACCGCCGCCCACCGGCAGCAGCGCGGGCACCAGGGCCGGGTCCTCGCGGACCCGCAGGAGCAGGTCGCGCAGCGTCTGGGTCTCCGGGTCGTGCCGGGCCGGATCGGCCACCCGGTCCTGGTCGAGCACCCCGGCGAAGCACACCACGCCGCCGACCCGCAGAAGTCGCAGCGCCTCGGCGAAGTACTCCATGTACTCGCCCTTGTCGCCGTCGCAGAACACCACGTCGTAGCCGCCGTCGGCGAGCCGCGGCAGGACTTCCAGGGCCCGCCCGGGGATGAACCGGGCCCGGCCCGGCAGGTAACCCGCCTCCGAGAACGACTCCTTGGCCGCCCGCTGGTACTCCGGCTCCGGGTCGACCGTGGTCAGCACCCCGTCGGGACGCATCCCGCGCAGCAGGTAGAGCCCCGAAACCCCGGCCCCCGTGCCGATCTCCGCGACGGCGCGCGCGCCCGAGGTCGTGGCGAGCAGCCGCAGCAGCGATCCCGTACCCGGGCCGACCGCGGCCACACCCAGTTCCCAGGCGTTGCGGCGGGCCTGGCCGAGGATCTCGTCCTCGCCGGCGTACTCCTCCGCGAAGTCCTGGGCCGCCTGGCGGTTGCCGGTGATGACTGCCTCCTTCTGGGGTTGGTCCTACTCCGGGCAAAGAGTAGCGGCGCTGGATGTTGGACCTCCTGGAAGGCTGCCGAAGACTCCGGCTCTTCACCGCCGCACCGGGAACCCCGTGCGGTGCCGGGTCGTTGATCCCGAGTACGACAGGTAGGGAAGGTGTGCGCGGGTCGTCACGGACGCACTGCCGGCCGGAGTGGTCGTCCAGGGGGCCGTGAGCGGGCCCCGAACGTACTTATCCGGGCTTAACAGGCAGGACGTCTACTGTGGTTGCGCTACTCGAAAGAGGAGGTGTGGCAATGGACGAACGCCGTGAGGGACCAACCGTTTCTCGCGACGTCGCGCCGATGCCGAATCACGTGGCCAGAGCTGCAGACGCAACCGTCGCCCCGAAGAACGCCGAAACCGGCGCCGACCCGGCCGTCACGACTGTGACGACCACCGGCACCGGGACGGCCCCGTCCAAGGAGGACTTCGCGCCGTCGGCTGCGGAGTGGACTCCGCCGTCGTGGGAGGACATCGTCCGAACCCACTCGGCACGGGTGCACCGTCTTGCCTACCGCCTCAGCGGAAACCCCTACGACGCGGACGACATCACCCAAGAGGTGTTCGTCCGGGTCTTCCGATCGCTGTCGAGCTACACGCCCGGCACGTTCGAGGGCTGGCTCCACCGGATCACGACCAATCTGTTCCTGGACATGGTCCGACGCCGGCAGCGGATCCGTTTTGAGGGACTGGCCGACGACGCCGCCGAACGGCTCGCCGGTCGTGAGCCGTCGCCCGCACAGCACTACGACGACACGCACTTGGACGCCGACATCCAGCAGGCGCTGGACGCACTGGCCCCCGAGTTCCGCGCCGCAGTGGTCCTGTGCGACATCGAAGGCCTGTCGTACGAGGAGATCGCCACCACGCTCGGAGTGAAGTTGGGGACCGTGCGCAGCCGCATTCACCGCGGCCGCACCCAGCTCCGTGCGGCACTGCGGCATCGGGCCCCCCGTACTTCGGCCGGAATTATCGTCGGAGGTACGGAGGCGGCACCGGTGCGGAGATGAGGGCACCGTGATTCGCCGTCACCACCGTTCGACCTCCGAGGTGTCATCGACGTGAGCCACCTAGAGGACAAACTCGCCGCGTTCGTCGACGGTGAGCTCGGCCACTGCGCCAGGGAGAAAGTCCTGGCGCACCTGGCCTCCTGTGCCGACTGCAGGGCCGAAGCCGACGACCAACGTCGCCTCAAGGCGCTGCTGACAACCGGGCCCACACCCGGTCCCTCCGGGGACCTGATGGCCCGGCTGCTCGCGATGGGCGCCCCGGCTGCGCCCGAGGACCCCAGCGGCTCAGGCGGCCTGCGGGAGCCCCCGCAAGGGCAGCCGTCCGCAGACGTGCCCGGAGCGGAGGCCGCTGTCGGCCGCCCCCGCACGTTCGCCGCGCCGGACAGCGTCATCAGCGCGCCTCTGCCGCGTCGACGGCCCGGTGCCGCCCGATCCCGGACGGCCCCCCGCGGCGGACGGCCCTCCGGTGTGCCCGAACGCAGTTCCCGGCCGCCGTCCCCCAACCTCCGGCCGGGCGGCGCCCCCTACCGCCGCCGGCTCACGTTCGTCGCCGCCGGAGCCTTCTCGATGATGGCCATCGCCCTGAGCACGGCGTTCGTCCCGGGTGGTCCGGTGGAGCACCCCGACGGCCGCCCGGCCGCCCCCACGATCGAGCGCTACCTGGTCGAGCAGGCCGACGCCACCAACCCCGGTCCGCACCGGTTCCGCGGTTACCAGCCGGACGTCGCCGAGGTCTCCCTGGTCGCCGGTTCCGCCCTGATGCGCACCGCACAGCCCGCAGTCCGCCGCTGAGCGCAGGCCCCGGCCCGCCCCGCAGCAGCAGGGGGCGGGGCACCGCTGCGTCCACCCGGCTCTTCTTCAGGTTCCCGGCGATGATGGTGGGGTCCGCCTGTGCCCGGTGACCGCAGCGCGGCACACTGGTCCCGCGGCGGTCCTGCCGGTGGTGTTGTTTGTTCAGAAAGGCACAGGATGAGCGACGAGAACGGCCCCGGAGGAGTCGACGACGTCGTACCAACCACAGTGGGCGCACCGCAGGAGCCGACGGCCCCGGACGGTCACGTGGACGCGGTGTCCTTGAGCAAACCGGAGCCGGCCGTGATGCCAGCCGTGGTGTGGGACCCGGCGGACGAGCCGGAGGCTTTTCCGCAGCCGCAGCCGCAGCCGCAGCCGCAGCCGCAGCCGCAGCCGCAGCCGCAGCCGCAGCCGCAGCCGCAGTCCCCGCAAGCGCATCCTCAGCGACAGACTTTTCAACAGCAGCAGCCGTACGCGCCGGTGCACCCGGCCTACGCCCAGCCGAACCCGTACACGACACCGTTCGGTACCCCGGCCGGTCCCTACGGAGTGCCTTACGCGACCACGTACGGCCCCATGCCGTACGGAACGCAGCCGGACCCCGCCGTCTACGCCTTCCCGGGCTCCGTCGGCCCCACAGGCCCGGCCGGCGGCCTCGCGGACGACGACGGCCCGCGGTCGACGCCGCCACGCCGCCGGATGCTGCTCGCCGTGGTCGCGCTCGCGCTGGCCTGCGGCCTGGTCGGCGGCGCGATCGGGGCGTACGTCGAGGACCACCGCAGCGCCTCGGTGACCCTGCGCAAGGCCCCGGGCGACAGCCCGGACCGGCCCCGCGACAGCATCGCGGGCCTCGCCGCGCGGACCCTGCCGGGCGTGGTCTACATCCATGTGGCGTCGGCCGGCGGCCAGTCGACCGGCACCGGCTTCGTGCTGGACGGGACCGGCCACATCCTCACCAACAACCACGTCGTGGACAAGGTCGCAGCGGGGGCCAGGATCGTGGTCACGTTCAACGACGGCCAGCAGGTCGAGGCCAGGGTGGTCGGCCGGGACGCCGGCTACGACCTCGCGGTGCTCAAGGTGGACGGCGTCAAGGGCCTGTCGCCGTTGCCCCTGGGTGACTCCGACGCGGTCTGGGTCGGCGACCCGGTGATCGCCATCGGAGCTCCGTACAACCTTGAAGGCACGGTCACCACCGGGATTATCAGCGCCAAGGACCGGGCGGTCAGCGCCGGTGGCGGGCAGGACGTGTCGTACATCAGCGCGCTGCAGACTGACGCGGCGATCAACCCGGGTAACTCCGGCGGGCCGCTGATCAACGCGGCCGGGCAGGTCATCGGCGTGAACTCGGCGATCCGTTCAGCCGGTGGTTCCGGCGGGGGGGTGCCGGGTCTCGGCGAGGAGGGCGCGGGCAGCATCGGCCTCGGCTTCTCCATCCCGATCAACCAGGCGCAGCGGATCGTCAAACAGTTGATCGAGCACGGTCGGGCGGTGCACCCGGTGATCGGCGTCTCGGTGGACATGCAGTACCAGGGCGAGGGGGCGCGGATCGCCGACAAGGTGGTCAACGGCCAGGATCCGGTACGCAAGGGGGGCCCGGCCGACCAAGCGGGTCTGAAGCCGGGCGAACTGATCCTGACGGTGGACGGCCGGAAGATCACCGGCGGCAACGAGCTGATCGTGGCGATCCGGGCGAAGGCCCCGGGGGAGCGGGTCAAGCTGACCGTGCGCGGCGCCGGAACCGGCGGTGCCGAGCGGGCTGTGGACGTGACCTTGGGCGGCGAGGACAAATAGACGCCGGATGACGGCAGGGTGTCCGGCGGGTCACATCTGCCGACAATACGTTTTCGACCCTCATTCAGTGGACGGGCATTGCCCCTTCCGCCCGGTCGGCCGACTACTCTGGTTTCCGTCCGGTCGGTCGACTGGGCTGCCGTCCGTCTCGTGGAGTCCAGGTGTTCGACGTCGGTCCACTCGAGATGGTCGCGCTTGTGGTCCTCGCCATCGTGATCTTCGGCCCTGACAAGCTGCCGAAGATGATCAGCGAGGTGTCCCGCACGATACGTAAGTTCCGTGAGTTCTCCAGCAGTGCGCGTACGGACCTGAAGAAGGAACTGGGCCCGGAGTTCGAGAACCTCTCGATGGAGGATCTCAACCCCAAGACGTTCGCCCGCAAGCATCTGCTCGGTGAGGACGACGACGTTTTCGGGGCCAAGGCGATCAAGGCCGATCTGACGAAGTCGCTGGGCTTGGGTCTGGACGCACCGGACGCGGACTCCGGTCCGGCGGCGCAGTCGCAGGCTCTGCCCGCGAAGGTCAACGGTTCACGGATCGCTCCGGGCGAGCGTCCGCCGTACGACGCCGACGCGACCTAGACGAGCATTCCCGGCCCGCGCTGCGGCTGGCATCTGGCATCTGGCATCTGGCATCTGGCATCTGGCACGACACAGCAAAGGATCAGAAAGCGATCCCCACTGGGCGGAGTTGACCACAATCCGCTATTCATTGATTGCTCTCGGTAATATAAATCTGATCGTGGGGGCACGACAGTAGATGCCCGGGGCTGCCCCGCCCACGGGGAACCGCCGTTGCTGCGCGGTCGTGCGATGCGAGGAGACAGGGTCAACAGCATGGACACGATGAGCCAAGGTGCCGCCGTACGGCGGGACGGGCCCGACGACAGCCGCCCGGCCCCCGGGGAGGGCGGGGCGGGCCACAGACGGCCCGCCGTCCGCCCCGACCCGGCCGCGTACGAGACCGCGGGTTTCCCGTGGTTCGGCCTGGACGAGGGCTGGAGCGGTGACCGCTGGGCGGCCAACCTGTGTGTGGGCCCCGTCGGCGTCGAGCACGGCACCCTCGGCCACGGCGATCCGCCAAGCAGGCTGCCGGGCGACAACCCGAGGCGCTTCGTCGCGGTGGTCACCGTGCCCATGCGGCCCAAGCGCCCCACCGGGGACGGCACCGGCCTCCTGGAGGCCACCTCACGTTCCAGCGCCGCCTCACTGGCGGGCTCCGGACTGCTCGCGGAGAGCAGCCCGTGGAAGCTCGACCGGGCATTGCGGGAGGACTGGCTCACCCAGCAGACCTACCTCGTCTGGGACCTGGCCGACCAACTGGACTCGGACGCCTGGAGCAGCCTCGCCCTGCCGGTCGACGGCGTGCCCTCCCGTTTCCGCTACCGCGAGACGGACGACGGCTGGCTCTTCGCCGGGGAGTCCGCGGGGGTTTACATCGGCGCCTACGGCCGCGGGGTCAGCGCGTACGGACTGGGTCTGAGCGTGCTGTCCGACCTGCGGGGCTACGCGCCCTGAGCTCAGCTTCGAACGAGGTGACTGAGCGGAGCGGAGGAGCGCGGACGGAGTCCGCGGCGCCGAAGGCGCAGTCAGGACCCCGATGGCCCGGAGCGAAGCGAAGGGCCGATGAGGTCACGGGTCGGAGTGCCTCCCCGCCCGGAGCGAAGCGCGGACGGGGAGGTTCTTCGAGCCGCGTAAGGATCAGAAGTTCCGCAGGGGGGTCAGGCCCAGTTGCATGCCCGTCAGCCCGCGGGAGCGGTTGCCGAGCTTGTCCGCGATCTCGCGCAGTGCGCGCGCCGCCGGGGAGTCGGGGGCTGCGAGGATCACCGGCTCACCGGTGTCGCCGCCCTCGCGCAGCCGGGTGTCGATCGGGATCTGACCCAGGAGCGGCACCTTCGTGCCGGTCGCGGCCGACAGGCCGTCGGCCACCAGCTGGCCGCCGCCCGCGCCGAACACGTCGATGATGTGCTCGCCCTCGGGGCAGTGCGGGCACGGCAGCCCGGACATGTTCTCGATAACGCCGGCGATCGTCTGCCGGGTCTCGATCGCGATCGTCCCGGCGCGTTCGGCCACCTCGGCGGCTGCCTGCTGGGGTGTGGTCACGACGAGGATCTCGGCGTTCGGCACCAGCTGCGCCACGGAGATCGCGATGTCGCCGGTGCCCGGCGGCAGGTCGAGCAGCAGGACGTCGAGGTCACCCCAGAACACGTCGGCGAGGAACTGCTGCAGTGCGCGGTGCAGCATCGGCCCGCGCCACACCACGGGGGCGTTGCCCGGGGTGAACATACCGATCGAGATGACCTTCACGCCGTGCGCCGACGGCGGCATGATCATGTTCTCGACCTGGGTGGGCCGGCTGTCGGTGCCGAGCATCCGGGGCACGGAGTGGCCGTAGATGTCGGCGTCGACGACGCCGACCTTCAGGCCGTCGGCGGCGAGCGCCACCGCGAGGTTCACGGTCACCGACGATTTGCCGACGCCGCCCTTGCCGGACGCCACCGCGTACACCCGGGTCAGGGACCCGGGTTTGGCGAACGGCACCTCACGCTCGGCCTGGCCGCCGCGCAGGCTGGACGCCAGTTCCTTGCGCTGAGTGTCGCTCATGACGTCGAGTTCGACGTCGACGCCGGTGACGCCGTCGAGCGCCGCCACGGCGTCGGTGACGTCAGTGGTGATCTTCTCGCGCATCGGACAGCCGGCCACCGTCAGGAAGATCGCGACAGCGACCCGCCCGTCTTCGCCGATGTCGATGGATTTGACCATCCCCAGGTCGGTGATGGGGCGGTTGATCTCGGGGTCGTTCACCGTCGCCAGCGCGTCCCCGATCGCTTCGAGCAGGGCAGCGCGGGAGTCATCGGAAGCCATACCTGTGATGCTACGTCTCCGGGTACGGAGGATTTCCCACAGGTCGTAAGCTGCGGGCCCGTACGACTGACATAAAGGGAGAAAGCGCGTGCGCCGTCGCCGGACCGTGGTGGACACGACAGTCGCGGGTGCCGCTGCGACGCTTCTCGTCCTGATGGCCGGCTGTTCGTCGGCGGATCCCTCCGGGGTGTCCAAGGAACCGGTCGACAAGATCCTGCTGCAGTCGCAGGACGCAGCCCGGACCGCCACCGCCGTGCACATCCAGGGCGAATGGCCGGTCCAGGACCGCGACTACAAGCTTGACCTGCGGGTCAAGAAGGACGGCGCGATCGGCTCGGTCGTCACCGCCGGGACCGCCATCGAACTGCTCAGGGTCGGCGATGACCTCTTCGTTCGCGGGGACGGGGCGCTGTACGCGCCGCGCGACGGCCGCACTGATCCGGACGCCACGACCTCCGCGGAGATGCTGCGGGACAAGTACGTCCGGGTCCCCAAGGACGACCCGGCGCACGCCCGGCTGATCGGCTTCACCCGGATGGAGACCATGGTCGAGCCGCTGTTCCGGCTCAACGGCAAGGTGAAGAAGAACGGCCGCAAGGAGATCCGGGAGATCGAGACCATCGAACTGGCGGCCGACTCCGGACGCGGCGGACGGCTGTACGTGTCCCTCGAAACACCGCCCGTCCCCCTGCGCTACAGCGCCGGGAAGCGCCGCCTGGAGCTGTCGGACTACGGCAAGGACTTCCCCGTGGCGGTGCCACCGGGCGACCAACTCCTGGACTACGGCACACTGACCGGCGGCAAGGAGCCCGCCGACGGCAAACCGGGAAGCGACGCGAACTGATCGCAGACCGACGGCCGGGCCCCTGATCCGGGATAACGTTGGGGCCTGCTTGTGTACGGCTGGTCGAGTAGAGGGTGAAGGAATCCCGCGGTGGCTCAGGGACGACTCAAATACGGCGTGGCTCTGGCATCGGTCGCTGTGGTGCTGACAGCGGGGTGCAGCGCGGGCGAGCCCGCCCACCGCGCCTGGAACGCCCCCGAGCCCGAGCCCGCGGCGGGGCTGCCGCTGGGCAACCGGATCGGCGACCTGGACGCGGCGGCGATCCTGCAGCGTGCCCGCGCGGCCACTGCGGCGGCTGCGTTCGTGCACGTCAGGGGTGAAGTCAAGGGCACCGGGTCGAGCGCCGAGCCGTTCAACGTGGACATGCGGTTCAGCGGGAGCGGCAGCGACGGGAACATCAACGAGGGTGACAGGATCGCCCGGGTGACCCGGGTGCAGAACCAGGTGTGGTTCCAGGGCGACGACAAGTTCTGGAAGACCGTCGACGGCACGTCGGCGGCGGTCGCCTACCACGACAAGTACGTCCAGGTCCCGGTCGGCGACAAGCGCTTCACCGGGCTTGTGGAGAACACGTACGTGGACAAGCTGGTCGCCCGGCTGCTCGGCAAGCCCGGCGACCTGGAGAAGGGCGCGCAGACCCAGCTGGTCAACGGCCACACCGCGCTCGCCCTCACCGACAAGACCGGCGGCGGCACGATATGGGTCGCCACCCAGGGGGCGCCCTACCTCCTGCGCCTCGAAGGCGGCAAGGGCGCGAAGACCAGTGGCGTGATCGACTTCATCGGGTACGACGAGCGCACCGTGATCCAGGCACCGGACCCCGACAAGGTGGTCGACAAGGACCTGGCCCCGGGCAGTCGCAAGTCCACCAGCGGCCCGTCGTCGGGCCCGACGACGGGCCCGTCAGCGGGGACGACCACGGGCCGTAACGGCGCGTCGTCCACCCCGAGTGGTACAACCGGCCGTGCGACGCCCGGGGCCACCGGGGGCACCACCAACGGCCGGGTCCCGCTCGAAGCGCAGCGCGACCCGGTGCTGCTGCCCTAGTTGTACTGCCCGGCAAGCCCGGCAAGCCCGGCAAGCCCGGCAAGCCCGGCAAGCCCGGCAAGCCCGGCAAGCCCGGCCTATCCCGCCTTGCGCGGCCTGCGCCGCCCGAAGGAGCGGTTGCGCGGCAGCGGGCCACGCGTCGTGGCGGGGGTCGGCACCGGCTCGGCCGCCAGCGACCCGGCGGGCATCGCCCCAGGCCGTTCCGGCAGCCCGCCGGTCGGCTCAAGGCGCACGACCACGCACTCCCGCGCCCAGCGCGCGGTCTGCCCCTCGCCGTCCGGCGCGTTGAGCCGCCCGCCGGCCACCGCGTCGACGGCGGTGGACCAGTCGGCGTCCGCCGGGGAGATCGTCCGTACGGCCGCAGTCCAGGTCGCCAGGCGGCCACCCTTGTCCTTGCTGCGCACCGTCACCTGCGCGGTCCGCGCCCCGGCGAGCGCGTCGAAGCGCTGCTCGATGCTGGTCGTGCCGGGTGCGGCGAGCAGGACGTACACACCGCCGTCCGCCCAGGCGTGCCACACGGCCCGGGAGGCCGTGCCGACCACGGGCCAGATCAGCCCGGACTTCTTCGTCGCCTCCTCGATGAGGGCAGCGTCCAGAAACGAGTCAGGGGTGCCGGATGTCATGGGTCATAGATTGGCAGATGTCGTACGGAAGTGGCCCCTGTCACCCCGCCTGGGAACGCAAGTGACTTCCCAGTAACGTGTGCCGCATCATCAGCGTCAGCCGGAGCGCATCCGGCTGCGCAGCGATTCTGGGAGGACCTTAATGGCCGCCACAGTACGTTCCGCCGGAGCAGGCCGTCCGCGCCGTTCCTGCATGGCAGTTCCGGGCAGCAACCCGCGCTTCATCGAGAAGGCCCAGGGCCTTCCCGTGGACCAGGTCTTCCTCGACCTTGAGGACGCCTGTGCGCCCCTCGCCAAGGAGGGCGCCCGCCACACCATCGTGGACGCGCTCAACAACGGCGAGTGGGGCAACCGCATCCGCGTCGTCCGGGTCAACGACTGGACCACGCACTGGACCTACCGTGACGTCGTCACGGTCGTCGAGGGCGCCGGACCCAACCTCGACGCGATCATGCTCCCCAAGGTGCAGGACGCGTCCCAGGTCAAGGCGCTGGACCTGCTCCTCACCCAGATCGAGAAGACCATGGGCTTCGAGGTCGGCCGCATCGGCATCGAGGCGCAGATCGAGAACGCCCGCGGCCTGGTCAACATCGACGAGATCGCCGGAGCGTCCGACCGCATCGAGTCGCTCATCTTCGGCCCGGCCGACTTCATGGCGTCGATCAACATGAAGTCACTGGTCGTCGGCGAGCAGCCGCCGGGCTACGACACCGGTGACGCGTACCACTACATCCTGATGCGCATCCTCATGGCCGCGCGCATGCACGACGTCCAGGCCATCGACGGCCCGTACCTCCAGATCAAGGACACCGACGGCTTCCGCCGGGTGGCCGGTCGCAGCGCCGCGCTCGGCTTCGACGGCAAGTGGGTCCTGCACCCCGGACAGATCGACGCGGCCAACACGGTCTACGCGCCGTCGCAGGACGACTACGACCACGCCGAGCTGATCCTCGACGCGTACGACTACTGCACGTCGGAGGCCGGTGGCCGCAAGGGCGCCGCGATGCTCGGCGACGAGATGATCGACGAGGCCTCACGCAAGATGGCCCTGGTCGTCTCCAACAAGGGCCGAAGCGCGGGTATGCAGCGGACGAAGAAGTTCGAAGTGCCGCAGTAGGCGATGCGGTGACAAACGGATGGCGGCGGGTGGTCGGCTCCCACAGTGTGGGAACCGGCCGCCCGCCGCCAGTCTTTCCGTACCAGAGCCGTTGACCGCGTTGACCGCGTTGACCGCGGTGACCGCTTTGACTGAAGCGGCTGAAGCCTCAGGCCAGCAGGCCTTCGCGCAGCTTCACGAGTGTCCGCGACAGCAGCCGCGAAACGTGCATCTGTGAGATGCCCAACTGCTCGCCGATCTCAGCCTGTGTCTTCTCACCGAAGAAGCGCAGCATCAGGATGTGCTTCTCCCGCGGGGCCAGGCTCGCGATAAGCGGCTTGAGCGCCTCGCGGTTCTCCACCAGCTCGATGGACGCGTCCTCCGCGCCGAGCCGGTCCATGGGGGACGCGAAGTCGTCGTTGTCGCCGCTGCCTGACGAGGCGTCAAGCGACGAAGCGGTGTACGCGTTGGACGCGGTGAGGCCCTCGACGACCTCTTCCTGGGTGATCTCCAGCGCGACCGCGAGCTCGGCGACCGTCGGCGCCCGGTCGAGGCGCTGCGACATTTCGTCCGAAGTCTTGGCCAGCCGCAGCCGCAACTCCTGCAGGCGGCGCGGGACCCGCACCGACCAAGTCGTGTCGCGGAAGAACCGCTTGATCTCACCGAGGATCGTCGGCATGGCGAAGGTGGGGAACTCCACCTCGCGGCCCAGGTCGAAGCGGTCGATCGACTTGATCAGACCGATCGTGCCGACCTGGATGATGTCCGCCATCGGCTCACTGCGGCTACGGAAGCGGGACGCGGCGAACCGCACGAGCGGGATGTTCAGTTCGATGAGGGTGTTGCGCACGTACTGGTACTCGTGGCTGCCCTCTTCGAGTTGACGCAGCCGCACGAACAGTGTTTTGGACATCGCCCGCGCGTCTGCCGTGCCGACCTTGTCCAAGGTCTGCCCGTTGAGTTCCGATTCGAAGTCGGCCTGGAAGTCGGAGACTTCCTTCGGGCTGTACAGGTCGAGCTCCGCGGCCGCCTCAGCTCGGTGGCCCTGGGCCACATCCTGGGTCTGCTGTATGCCGTCGAGCTGGACTGCCATGCCGCCCCCTTGAGAGTGCCGTCGCGTACAGGTCACGTCTTACCGGTATCCGCTGCACCAAACCTACTTCTTTGTAGAGATACTTTGTGACGCGGAAGAACTCGGCTCCAGGCTTGCGCATCTGCTGGGCACCGGGCCCCGCATCAGGTATGAACAGGGGCGGTGTGGTCGCTGTACCCGTTCTGGAGTTCCGCGGACGGGTCACAGACGGACCCGCCGGAAGTGACAGCAGGAACGCGTCCGCAGGAGGCAGACATGCAGGGAGTGTTGTCGGTGTCTGTACGCACCGAGGGTGTGGCCGCGGTCGTGACCGTGGCCGGAGAGATCGACGTGGACAGCTCCGCCGAGGTGCGCGACCGCCTGGTCTCCTGCGTGGAGAAGGGCTTCACCCGGCTGGTGGTGGACTGCGGAGAACTCGATTTCTGTGATTCAACCGGCCTGAACGCGTTCCTCGCGGCCAGGTTGCGGGCACAGGAGGCCGGTGGATCGGTGCATCTGGTCGGCGTCCAGCCGGCGGTGCTCCGGGTGTTTGAAATCACAGGCGCCGTCCAGGGGTTCACATTCCACGATTCCCTGGCCGACGCGATGCAGGGTTAGGGGGCCGCCGGCGGTGGGCCTTCTAACCGGGTCGGCAGTCGTAACGGCAGGTATCGGTGGGTGTTCACCGGCGGAATCCGGGCAGACTGACCACCCGTGACGGCGTGAGCGAGGTGAGTGACAGACATGAGCGTCATGCGGTCCCAGGCGCCAGGCGACGGAAAGCCGGATCCGTCCGCGACGGTGTCCAAGCAGATGCGGCGGCTGCCCTTCGCCGAGGCGTCGGGTGCGGTCGGACGCAGCCGTGCCTTCGTGCGGAAGGCACTGCAGACGTACGGATGGACAGCTGACCAGGACGAGGACATCGTCCTCCTGGCCGACGACGTCCTGCTGGTGGCGGTCGAGCTGGTGACCAACGCGTGCCTGCACGCGGGCGGCCCGGTGGAGTTGCGGCTGGTCCGGAGCCCCGGGGTGATCCGTCTTGAAGTCGACGATGCGAGCAGTGCGGAGCCGGTACCGCGGACACCCCATCAGGGGATCAAGCCGGGTGGCCACGGACTGCACATCGTCAAGCGGTTGAGCACCGGCTGGGGTGTGGTCGTGCACGACAGGGGCGGCAAGACGGTGTGGGTGGACATGCCGGTGCCGGTCCGGGTCGACCGGGAATCAGTGTCGATGGACGGCGTGTGCTGAGACCTTCCGGGCAGGTTGCGGTCTTCCAAGGCGCTTGAGGTTTTCCAAGGCGTTTGAGGTTTTCCAAGGCGCTTGACGTTTTCTAAGCGCTTGAGGCTTTCCAGGCTGCTTGAGGCTTGTCAGGGCGATGAAAAACAGGGCGTCCGCGTTCGGATTTCCGTACGCGTACGCCCTGTTCCGGTGTTGAGCTGTTGAGGTCCTACTTCACCGTGATCGGCGCGAAGCCGATCTTGTCGAACGTGAGGCTGGTGTCGATCTCGATACCGGCGATCATCGTGGTCTTCTTCGACGTCACGAGGATGTAGCTGCAGAACTTCCCCTTGGCGTCGGTGTACGCGAAGCCGAAGTTGAAGGTCGGGTTGGTGCCGTTGACACCCGCGATGGCCACGATCGTGTTCGGTGTGTAGTTCTCACCCGTGACCTTGACGAAGCTCCACGCCCGTACGGACGACCTGTCCAGCGTCACCTTGCGGGTGGGCACCGGGACTTCGGTCTTCTTCACGGTCAGCGACGCGGTCGCCGTCTTGGCGCCGTCCGTGACCGAGACGGTGTACGAGCCCTCGGACACCGTGGCGGCCAGCGAGGCGGACCCTGACAGGGTGCCGTCCGCGCCGATCGCCAAGGTGTTGGTGGCGAACTTCGCCGCGTCGCAGGCCGAACCGTCAGCCGCGCACAAGGACGGGACGGCGGTCTTGCCGGCCGTCCAGTGCACGCCGGCCAGGGCTACGGCCTTGCCGGGCTCGACGCTGGCAGGCGTGGCACCGAGGGTGGCGGTGCCGGAGTCGACCGGTGTGACGGCGATGCTGGAGACCACGCCGCTGCCGGCGGTGATGTCACAGGGGGTGGTGAAGTCGCCGTACTTGGTCTTGGTGTCCGTGACGGTCCGCACCGGGGTCAGGTCGACCGTTCCGGACGCGGTGGCGGGGATGGTGAGCTGGCCCTCGTACGGAGCCGTCTGGATCGGCGTGTTCGCCGGGATGTCCATGGACACCTCGGGTCCACGCACGGTGACCGTGCCGGTCACCCCGCCGGAGAGGGTGAAGTCGATCGAAGGGGTCGCCTTGATGCCCTTCTGCGCGACCGGGCTGGTCGCCGGGGATGCGCCGAGGGTCACCTTGACGGTGACCGACTCGCCGGGCTTCGCGGTGGCCGGGGCATCGATGGTGATCGACTGCGGGCCGGCCTTCTCGCCCTGCCCGGCGGGGAGACTGCAGTTCACCGTGGTGTTGACCGTGCCGGCGTACGCGGATGCCGTGCCGAACACGGTCAGCCCGCCGGCCAGCAGCGCGCCGGTGCCGAGCGCGGCGGCGAACCTTCTGGTGGAGATGCTCATGAGTGGTGCTCCTTTGCTGTGTCACACGTGGGACGAAGTGCTGTGCAAGGTGGAGCGGATGACGGCCGGTCAGGCCCCGGAGGGCCGGCCCGGCCACGGCGGTTCAGGACAGGGTCAGCGTGAGCGTCGCGCGGTAGGAACCCGCCAGCTGGTACGGCGGGACCGCCACGCTCAGCTGTGCGTCGGCGGTGAAGGTGCCACCGCTCGGCACGCCGGGGTCCGTTGAGGCCTGTCCGGTGCACAAGGTCGCGCCGACGGCCGGTCCGGGTGCGCCGGGGGTGACCCGGCCGGTGGATCCGGCGGCTGCCTGGCACTCGGGGGTCCACGTCACCTTGTCGGCACTGATGCGGCCGCCGAGGTCGGAGACGAGGTCGGAGATGCTGCCGCTGAGGGTCCAGCCCAGAGTGCTGACCCGCTTGTCCTCAACGGTGACCGTACGGATCGCGCCGGTCATCCGGTGGGCGGAACCGTCCACGTCCGTCGGGCTGAGGACGGAATCACCCGCGGCCTGACTCATGGACAGCTTTCCGGTGCCGCGGTCCACGGTGAACGCCGTCTCCGCGGTCTTCGACGGGTCGACGACTTCGGTGGCGGTGATGCGTTCGGTGTTCAGCCGGCCGACGGTGAACTTGCCGGTGAACCTGCCGTCGGTGCCGACGGTGACGGTGCCGTTGTCACCGGTTGGCTGTCCGGCGCCGTCCACACCCTCGATCCGCACCTGAGCGCCGGGGGTGAACCCGCCGCCGGTGAGGGTGGTCGAGGTGCCCAGCGGGCCGGTCGCGGGTGCGGCGGCCAGGGTGCGCGGGGCGGGTTCCCCACCGGTGATGCTGGTCGAGACCGCGGGCGTGCCGCTCGGGTTGCAAGCGGAGTTCTGCGAGATCAACTGCAGGTTGTAGTCCGCCGGGGCCAGGTCGATGCGTCCTGCTTTGGTGATGGTGAGCGTCCCCGTCATGTTCTCGACGTGTACCGGTGCCCGTTCACCCGTGGCCGGGTTCTTCCTCGGCCCGGTCATCGCGATGGTCCCGGTCTGGGCGCCGGAGACCTTCACGTTGCCGCCCGGCGTCACCGTGTCGGCGAGCAGGCCGATCCACAAAGGTTGCGGGTTACGCGGGTACTGCTTCCACTCCCAGGTGACCGTGACCTTTTCGCCCACCTTGTAGTAGGCCTTCTGCGGGGTTACCTGCAGGGCGACCTGCGGGCTCCAGTCGAAGGTGCCGCTGCCGGGCAGTGCCCGGCATTTGACCTGGTAGGTGATGGGCTCATCCCATACCGGTGCGGTCGCGCTGACCTGCAGCACGGTGAAGCCCGACGTCGTGCCGAGCGAGGCCTTCACCACGTACGTGCCGTCAGCCGTCCCCGCTGCGGCTGAGACCCGACCGGACAGTACGCCCGTCGCGTCCACCTCAAGGGCGGCGCCGGTGAGCTTCGCCGGGTCGCAGGACTTCAGGTCGATGCTGCACAGCGTGAGCGCGGGGGCTCCGCCACCGGCCGGCCAGTTCTCCCCGGTCAGGCTGAACGGGGAGGAAGGACGGACCGGACTGCGACCCGCGTTCAACGTGACCGGCTTGACCGAGCCGTCCACAGCGATGGACGTGGAGACCGCCGGCTTACCGATGGCGTTGCACGGGGTGGTCCAGGTGCCGGACATGTGCGCGACGGACGAGTACGAGCCCGGTGCCAGGTCGATGGCTCCGGGCTTGGCGACGGTGAGTGTCCCGGTCATCGTGGACAGCCACAGTTTCTGGCCGCCCGGAGTCTCAGCGTTCTGCTGAGGACCGGTCATGTCTATCTGGCCACCCTGTGCGCCGGACACGGTGACCTTGCCGAACGGCTGCACCGCGTCCTTGTTGACGGTGATGGACGACGGATTCTTGGCCGCGTCCTTCCACGTCCAGGTGACGGTGAGTTTGTCGCCGACCCGGTAGGTCGGCTTCTGCGGCGAGACGGTCAGGTCGACCTTCGCGTCGGCGTCGAACGGGCTGCCCCCGATGCTGGGCGGTACGCAGTGCACGCCGTAAGTCACAGGATCCGCCTGGGCGGAAGGGGCTAGTACGGCCAGTCCGGCGGCGGCGGCGAGTGCTGTGGAGCCGAAGACTGCGGTGATCCGGCGGTAGCGGCCGGTTCTCTGTGGTGCTGGTGTAGCGGACATGCGGCGCTGTCCCCCCTGTCCGAGATGCGCCCGAAGACAGAGTGGTTCCCCTCTGGGGCAACCCTGCCACTGAAACATGTTCCATTAACTGAGGACTCATTTGAATGGCGACCCTTAGACAAGTCAAGGAGTTCCGGACAACTTGTGTCCTGCGCGGGGAATCGACACGTGTCGTCTATGCGGGACCGTCCATGTCGCCTGTTCGGGCCCCGGCCGCGTGGCGACCGAATGTCCGCCGGATGTCGGCCGTACGCCGGTCGAATCAAACAGGCCGGGGGTTTTTTGGGGGGGGGGGGGGGGGGCGCCCCCCCCCCCCCCCGGGGCGGGGGGGGGGGGGGGGGCGCGGGGGGGGGGGGGGGGGGGGGGGGCCCCCCCCGGGGGGGGGGGGGGGGGGCCCCCGCCCCCCCCCC
>NZ_JBXAWK010000058.1:0-39905 GCF_057291755.1 Kitasatospora sp. UYEF31 | reverse complement strand
AACACGGCATCAACCCCCTCACCGCCCTACGCGACCTCTTCGCCGGACGGTCATGGATGCTGCCCACAACCAGCTGAAACCCCTAAACAGTTACCCTTCCTGGGCCGGAAGTTGGCCTGGAGTCAGCCCAACTTCCTGTACTCACCCCTTGCCACAGAGGACATGAAGGGGCGTCTGTCGTCAGACGGGCGGGAGCGGTTCGGAGCGCCCCCAGGCCGTCACCGAGACTGTCCGGACTGCACAAAGCGCGTGCGCCTGGGGCAACCCCAACAGGGCAGCTGACCAACCGTTACTTGCACCCTCGCTGCACGATTGGCCACCAAATGGCCACCAAGACGCGCGTCGCAACTCCGGACAGAGCTGCCCAAAGCCACAAACACTCAGGTCACAGCGGCGCGATAGAAAATGAGGACTGTCAGTGAACCGCAGACCTACGCATTGCGATGCGTAGAGCGCGAGCGCCGTTTCGCCCAAATCCCAAGGTCAACGAAACGTAGAAACCCCAGGTCAGATGTTTGACCTGGGGTTTCCCATGGGGCCGCCTTCGGGATTCGAACCCGAGACCTACGCATTACGAGTGCGTTGCTCTGGCCAGCTGAGCTAAGGCGGCCTGCGGACATCGCAGTGCGGTGCGTCGCGCGGATCAGTCTACATGGCTGAAGCAGGTGCTCAACGACAGGTCTTCCCAGCCTCAGGGACCTTGTTTTCAACGAGGTAGGAGATCACCGCGTCGTCCACACACGAGCTCCCGCGGCCGAAGGCCGTGTGGCCGTCGCCGTCGTACGTCAGCAGGTGCCCGGAGGACAACTGGGCCGCCAACCCCTGCGCCCAGGAGTACGGCGTAGCCGGGTCCCGAGTGGTCCCTACGACCAGGATCGGGGCGGCCCCGGGAGCAGTGATCTTGTGCGGCTCGCCGGTCGGCTTGACCGGCCACCGCGCGCAGGTCAGCCCGGACCAGGCCAGGTTGCGGCCGAAGGTGGGCGAGGCCTGGACGTACGCCGGAAGCCCGGTCTCCACCTCGGCGGGCGTGCGTGCGGCGGGCGGGCCGTCGAGGCAGTTGACTGCGGCGTTGGCGGACATCAGATTGCTGTACTCGCCGTCCCTGCCCCGTTCGTAGTACTGGTCGCTGAGGGCGAGCAGCGTCTTCCCGTCGCCACGCAACGCAGCCTGCAGTGCCCGGGTCAGTTCGGGCCACTGCTCCTTGGCGTACAGCGCCGAGATGATGCCGGTCGTGCCGATCGACTCGGTGACCTGGCGCTTGTCGTCACCGGGCAGCGGCTTGGCGTCGAGTTGCCTGAGGAACTCCTGAATCCGCCGGACGGCCGCCGCGCGGTCCGCGCCGAGGAAGCAGTTCCCGGCGGCCACGCAGTTGTCGGCGTACGCGCCGAGTGCGGTCTCGAAGCCCCCGGCCTGGATCCGGTTGGCGATGTCGGCGGGTTCGCTGGGGTCGACGGCGCCGTCCAGGACGAGGCGGCCCACCCGCTGCGGGAACAGCCCGGCGTAGGTCGCGCCGAGGAAGGTGCCGTACGAGGCGCCCAGGTAGTTCAGCTTGTCGTCGCCGAGAGCGGCCCGCAGCAGGTCCATGTCCTTGGCCGCGTCCACCGTGCTGACGTGGCTGAGCAGCGCGCCTGAGCCAGCCGCGCAGGCTTTCCCGAAGTCGGCGCCGGCGTCGACTGCGGCCTGTTCCTCCGGCGGGTTGTCCGGCGTCATGTCGATCTGGGTGTACGCGTCCATCGCGGGGCCGTCGAGGCAGCGGACCGCGGTGCTGTTGCCGACGCCGCGTGGGTCGAAGCCGACGATGTCGTACCGCTCGCGAAGCTTGTTCGAGAACGTCTGCGCGGCGTATCTCGCGTAGTCGATGCCGGAGCCGCCGGGCCCGCCCGGGTTGAGCACCAGGGAGCCGAGCCGCTCAGCCTTGCCCGCGGCCTGCTTGCGCAGCACGGCGAGCTTGATCTTCTCGCCGTCCGGCTGCGTGTGGTCGAGGGGCACGTTGAGCACGCCGCACTGGAAGCCGCTCTCGCAGCCCCGCCATTTGATCGGTGAGACCGCCGCACCGGTGTCCTTGACGGTGTCCGTGTGCTTGCTGCCGCCGTCGCCGTTGGCGTTGCAGCCGGTGAGCAGCAGCGCCGTGACGGCGGCCACCCCGGCGGCGCTGTGCCGCAGCCTGCGCCGCACCGGAGAACGGTAGGAACCACCGCTGGCTGTGCCCGCCGTCATCCGCACCCGTCACTCCTTCGCCCGTCGGGCCATCGTCGCCAAAAACGGCGAGCCCAAGAACCGCGTTCCAGGATCCGCCCTCCGACCTTAGCCGGAAGTGCTTTCAGCGGGAGATCACCAGATCGTGTCAGCTGACCAGTCATCCCGTTCCGCTGCTGCGACCCGTGCTCGCCGGGGTCCGTCCGCCGGGGTTCTGGCTGCTTCCGTTCCGCGTACGCGACGACGATGCCGACGGTGTGCCCGACTTCGTACCACCCGGCAGGGTCGACGGGACAGCCGTCGGACCCGGCGGGGGCGTCACAGGAACAGACGGCGCGACTACTCCGGTGTCGACGACGCGGGTGGTCTGGCTGCCGTCGTCCTCAACGATGCCGTCATAGGCGAAGGCGCCGCCCACTGCGACAGCGGCCAAGGTCACAGTCACGACCCCGACCCCCAAGGGCGTACGGATTGCCCGTCTGCGGGTCGGCTCAGGCCGCACCGCCGCCGGAAGCGTCCGGGCCGGTACGGGTTTCACCGCAGCGGGCGCTTCGACTGCGCTGACCGGGTTCAACGGCGGATCTTCCCCGAGAACCACGTCCTCCCGGTGGACTGCGGTGACCGCAGTGACCGCAGTGACCGCAGTGACCGCAGTGACCTCGTAGGCCGCGGTGACCTCGTAGGCCGCGCCGTCCGCCGACGCCGCCCGGGACCTGCCGCGCAACCACACCGCGACGGCTCCCAACGCCGCCACGGCCAGCAGGACCTTCAGCATCTTCCCGCGCGACGAACCCACCCCGTACACCCCGTTCTTCTTGTCTTGATCTTTCAACGAGACCGGCCCGGCAGAGGCACGATCCCGGCAAAACTCTCCCATACGCCGTGCGGCGGATCGTTGGAGGTTCCACCCGGAACCCTTTTGGCGTACGGAAGTTCATCCGCCGAACGGGCTGCTAGACGGTGCGCAGGGACAATGCCATCGCCTCGACGGCGAGCAGCGGGGCGACGTTCGCCTCGATCGCCGTGCGGCAGTGCAGGATCGACTCGATGCGGCGCAGCGTCGTCTCCGGAGTCGTCGATCCGGCGAGCCGGCCGATGACCGCGCGCTGGTCCTCGTTGTCGAGCGCGACCCCGGCTCCCAGTTGCACGGCGAGAATGTCGCGGTAGTACGCGGCGAGGTCGATCAGGGCACGGTCGAGGCTGTCGCGCTGGGTCCTGGTGGCGCGTTTCTTCTGTTTGTTCTCCAGGTCTTTGACCACACCTGCGGTGCCGGACGGCATCCGGGCTCCGGAGCCGCCGCCGAGTGCGGTCTTGAGCTCCTCGGTCTCGCGGGCGTCGGTCCCCGTTGTGTACTCCTTGGCCTCTTCGGACGCGACGTCGATGAGGCGTTGGGCGGCGGCCATGCAGGCGCCTATATCGGTGAGTCCGGCCGGGAGCCCGACGACTTCCGCGCGGCGGGCCCGGACCTGGTCGTCGGTGGCCAGGAGGCGCGCGCGGTCGATGTTGCCACCCGAGGCGCGGGCCGCGTAGATCGCCATGCCGGGTTCGATGCCGTCCCGTCGGACGAGCAGGTCGGCGACCGCTTCGGGGGCGGGTGTGCGCAGCGCCAGGTGGCGGCAGCGGGAGCGGATGGTGGGCAGCGCGTCGTCGAGGGACGGTGCGCACAGGATCCACACCGTACGTTCGGCTGGTTCTTCGATGGCTTTGAGCAGGACGTTGCCCGCGCCTTCGGTCAGCCGGTCGGCGTCTTCGAGGATGATGACCTGCCAGCGGCCGCCGGCCGGGGACATGACTGCGGCGCGGACGAGCGCCCGGGTCTCCTTCACGCCGAGCGAGAGCACCTGGGTGCTGACGATGTCGACGTCGGCGTGGGTGCCGGCCAGCGCGGTGTGGCAGCCCTCGCAGTGGCCACAGCCCGGTTCGCCGCCGAGCGCGAGGTCGGGGCTGACGCACAGGAGCGCGGCGGCGAAGGCGCGCGCCGCGGTGCCCTGCCCGGATCCTGGCGGCCCGGTGAGCAGCCAGGCGTGGGTCATCCCGCTGGCCTGTTCACCGCGGAGCTGGGCCTGGGCCGCGGCCGCGGCGGTGCTCAGCTGGGCGATGACGCGGTCCTGGCCGACGAGGTCGTCCCACACCGTCACGTGCGCCCTGCCTTTGTTCGGACTTCAGCCTGATGGCCTTGCTTGAGGAACGTTAACGGGTAACCCGGACATTGGACGACGTGATCGTTGTGTGCGCGGAGGGGGCAAAACCGCCACTCCGCGCACACGACGGTCAAGTTGTCAGCTTTTCCGCCAACGCCCGCCGCGCTTCTTGTCCGGCTCGTCCGGCTCTTCCGCTGGCTCAGGCTCTGCGGCGGGGGCCGCAGCGACCACGGGCATTATCTGCGTCGCCCCGGCAGCCTCCAGTTCGGCGAGCGAGACCCGTGGGATCTCCCGGGTGTCGCTCTCTGACGCTGCGGCCGCCGGTCGCCGGACCATCGGGACCTCGGCGGTGTTCGACTCCGCGTCACCCGCGGCCAGCCGCCCGCGGCGCTGGGCGTCGGCGCGGCGCAGCGCGTCGCGGACTTCCCGGGGCACCTCGATGGTGGCGTCCTCCGGCGGCACGGGGCCGCGTGGCCCGATCCCGGCCATCCGGTTTCCGCCGGCCGTCAAGCGGCCCTTCGCCCGGGTGCCGGCCGTACGGTCGCCGTTTCCTGACGTGCCCGCCGCATCGGCCTGGACCGGGGGGACGCCCCGCACGGGGGTTTCCAGCGTGGCCGACTCGTCGGGCCCGCCGGTCTCCACGGCCAGTGCGGCGGCTTCCTTTGCTGCCCGCGCCCGGGTGGTGGCCGCGGCGGCGGACGCCTTCCTGGTGCCCTCCTCGGCGCGTTCGCGGTCAGCCTCGGCCCTGTGCAGGGCCTCCTCGGCCTGGCGGCGCTCCTCCGCGCGGCGCTGGGCGGCCTCTTCGGCCTTCTGCTGCTCGGCGTGCATGCGGGCGCTCTCCGCGACGCCCTCGCGCTTGAGTCTGGCGCGTTCGGCCTCGGCCGTACGGCGGTTCTCCTCGGCGGCCTTGCGCTCCTCCACGGCGACGACCCTGGCCCGCTCGGCCTGCAGCGCGGCGACCTCCTGCATGCGCTTGTGCTGGTCGTCGCGGCGGACGGTTTCCTCGGCGGCCCGCTCGGCCGCTTCCTCCGCCCGCCGGGTGGCCTCTTCGGCCAGGCGCTTCTGCTCGGCGGCACGGGCCTTCATGTCGGCTTCGAGGCGCTTGCGGTCCTCGTCGGCCTTGACCCGGGCGTCCTCGGCTGCCTTGGCCGCTGCGGCGGCGCGGCGGCGCTGCTCTTCGGCCTTGGCGCGGAGTTCGAGTTCGACGCGGTTGCGCTCGTCCTCCTCCAGTTGCGCGGCCTCCTGGACGAGCCTGGCTTCCTCGGCCTGCCGCTGCCGGTCTTCGCTCTCGGCCCGCAGGCGGGCGATGAGGGCGGCCTTCTCGGCGTCGCGGCGTTTCTGCTCGGCCTTGCGGAGCTCCTCCTCCTCGCGCATCCGGCGGGCGAGCTCGGCGGCCTGCCGGGTCTCCTGCTCGGACAGCGGGAGCTCCCGGTCGAGCCGGTGCCGGATGACGGTGGTGACGCTGTCCGGGGCCTGGGCGGCGTCCACGACCACGTAGCGGTCGGGGTCGAGTGCGGCCAGGTCGAGGAAGGCGTTGCGGATGCGGCGGTGGAACTCGACCGGCTCGGCCTCGATGCGGTCGGGGGCCTCGGTGAACCTGGCGTGGCCGAGCTCGGGGTCGAGGTCCAGCAGCACGGTCAGGTCGGGGCGCAGGCCGTCGGCGGCCCACCGGGACATCCGGCTGATCTCGCGTGTGCCCAGCTGCCGCCCGGCACCCTGGTAGGCGACCGAGGAGTCGATGTAGCGGTCGGTGATGACGATCGCGCCGCGCTCCAGGGCGGGGATGATCACCTTTTCGACGTGCTCGGCGCGGTCCGCGCCGAACATCATCGCCTCGGCGCGCGGGCTGATCGAAGCGCCGGAGGAGTTCTTGATGTCCAGGAGGAGCGCGCGCAGCTGCTTGCCGAGCACAGTGGCCCCGGGCTCACGGGTGACCACGACCTCGTGCCCCTTGGCCCGTATCCACGAGGCGATCGCTTCGACCTGGGTGGACTTGCCGGCGCCTTCGCCGCCCTCCAGGGCGAGGAAGAAGCCCTTGGCCCCGGCCGGGCGGCCGGTGACGTGGTCCTCGTTGCGGGACGCCGCGATGAGGTCGCGGACGACCCCCGTGCCCCGCCGGTCGTCGACGGCGCGCAGCACGAGCCAGCCGAGCAGCATGACGAGCAGGCCGGTGGCGGCCAGGGTCAGCGCGGCACCGTTATAGCGGAAGGTGAAGGCTCCGTCGTTGACGGTCCATTTGTGGCGGCCGAGGAATCCGGCGGCGACCGGGGCGGCGGCCAGTGCCAGCAGCAGGAAGAAGCGGACGAGCGTCTGGGCGAAGGCGAAGGCCTTACCGCGTAGCTCCTCACCGAGGTCCAGGCCGAACATCGTGTAGCCGGTGACCCAGGCCACTCCGGCGCAGGTGCCGACCAGGGCCGACAGGACGACGACGACCACGATGTTGGCGGTCACGGCGAGGATCGTCAGGATCAGGCCCGCGAAGATCACCGAGAGGCCGTACAGGCGGCGGCGGCTGAAGGCCGGGACGAACCGCGGTCCCCACAGCATGCCCGCGGCGACACCGCTGAGCAGCGCCAGGAAGACCATGCCGTACGCGGCGTTCCCGGCGGCCAGGTCGACGGCGAGCAGCGGGGACAGCGCGATGAGCGCGCCGCCGCCGAGGAACAGGGCGATCATGCCGAGGATCAGCCCGCGGGCTGTGCGGCCGTGGCCCAGGACCCGGCGGGCGTTGGTGAAGAAGCCGGTGGAGACGGGGCGGCGGGTGCTCAGCGACCGGCCGCGCGAGGGCATCCGGATCAGGAACGCGAACGCGGCGGCGATCAGGTGGACCAGCGCCGCGAGGTAGAGCGCGAGGTTGGACGGGTGCTCGGCGAAGAGCGACACCGACGGCGCGAGGACCCGGGTGAGCAGCGCGGTCAGGATGAACAGCAGCGCCGCGACGGGTGCCGCCGCGTAGCCGGTGACCAGGTTGAACTGGGCGGCGGTGGCCAGGCGTTGACGTGGCACCAGGTTCGGCAGGGTGGCGTCCCTGGCCGGGTTGTAGAACGACCCGGCGATGCCGCCGACCGCGGCGACGACCCACACCCACCAGAGTTTGTCGACGAAGGGCACGGAGACGATCAGTGCGGCGCGGACCACTTCGGCGACGGTCATCGTCCAGCGGCGGTTGAGGTGGTCGACCACCGCTCCGGCCAGCGGCGAGATCAGTGCGGCGGGCAGCAGCCGCAGCACGAACACGGCGGCCAGTGCGACGGCGTGGTCGCGGTAGTCGCCGTCGACCATCCACATCGCGGCGGAACTCAGTGCGAGCAGGCCGATCCACTCGCCCAGTGAGGATGCGGCGACCGATCCCCACAGTCGGCGGTACGGCCTGATCTTCAGCACACCGGACACTCCTAGCACCGCCTCGGCCTGGTGTGGCGGTATCACTGCCTCGGGCGATTGCGGCTCGTCGGCGTGGCTCATGTGGCCCAGCCTATCCGGAGGTGCGGACAAGAAAACGGCGGTGATCGCCCCAGGTGGACACCTGGGGCGATCACCGCCGTTTAAAGTCCGTACGTTTCCGTACACATCCACGGACGGAACCGACCACTGCTCAGGAAACGAGCCGACTACTACTCAGCAGTAGCGGTCTTGTCCTCCGCCGCCGCGGCCTTCTTGGCCGCCGTGGCCTTGGTGGTGGTCTTCTCCACGGTCGTCTTCGCAGCCGTCGTCTTGGCGGCGGTCGTCTTCGCAGCCGTCGTCTTGGCGGCGGTCGTTTTCGCAGCCGTCGTCTTGGCCGCTGCGGTCTTCGTCGCTGCGGTCTTCGTCGCCGTAGCCTTCGTCGCCGTGGTCTTCTTGGCGGCCGCCTTTTTCACGGTCGCCTTCTTGGCCGGGGCCTTCTTCGCCACGGCCTTCTTCTTCACCGGGCCCTTGGCGCGCTTCTCGGCCAGGAGTTCGAAACCGCGCTCGGGGGTGATGTCCTCGACGCTGTCGCCGGAGCGGAGCGTCGCGTTGGTCTCCCCGTCGGTCACGTACGGGCCGAAGCGGCCTTCCTTGACCACAACGGGCTTCTCGCTGACCGGGTCGTTGCCGAGTTCCTTCAGCGGCGGTTTGGCCGCGGCCCGGCCGCGCTGCTTGGGCTGGGCGTACAGCGCAAGCGCCTCCTCCAGGTTCACCGTGAAGATCTGCTCTTCGTCGGTGAGCGACCGGGAGTCGGTGCCCTTCTTGAGGTACGGGCCGAACTTGCCGTTCTGCGCGGTGATCTCGCCGTTGTCCGACGGGTCGATGCCGACCGTGCGCGGCAGTGTGAGCAGCCGCAGCGCGTCTTCGAGCGTGACCGTGTCGAGCGCCATCGTCTTGAACAGCGACCCGGTGCGCGGCTTGGCGCTCTTGGGTGCGCCCTCGGGCAGCGTCTCCGTGACATACGGGCCGTACCGGCCGTCCTTCGCGATGATCGCGTTGCCGGTGACCGGGTCGTTGCCGAGCGGGAAGTCGCCGCTGGGCTTGGCCAGCAGTTCCTCGGCGGCCTCGGCGGTCAGTTCGTCGGGCGGCGTCTCGTCGGGCACGTTGGCCCGCGCTCCGTCGCGTTCGACGTACGGGCCGTACCGGCCGACGCGCAGCACGATCTCGTTGCCGATCGGGAAGGAGTTGACCTCCCGGGCGTCGATGTCGCCGAGGTCGGTGACCAGCTCCTTGAGGCCGCCGAGCGGGTCTCCGACCGCGTGGTTCTCGCCGAAGTAGAACCGGCGCAGCCACGGCACGGAGTCCGCCTCGCCCCGCGCGATGCGGTCGAGGTCGTCCTCCATCTTCGCGGTGAAGTCGTAGTCGACGAGCCGGCCGAAGTGCTTCTCCAGGAGACCGACCACGGCGAACGCCAGGAAGGACGGCACCAGGGCGGTGCCCTTCTTGAAGACGTAGCCACGGTCGAGGATCGTCCCGATGATCGAGGCGTACGTGGACGGGCGCCCGATTTCGCGCTCTTCCAGTTCCTTGACCAGGGAGGCCTCGGTGTAGCGGGCCGGCGGCTTGGTCGCGTGGCCTTCGGGGTCGAGCTCAAGGGCTTTGAGCGCGTCGCCCTGGGCGACTGCGGGCAGCCGCTTCTCGCGGTCGTCGAGTTCGGCGTCCGGGTCGTCGGAGCCTTCGACGTACGCCTTCATGAAGCCGTGGAAGGTGATGATCTTGCCGGTCGCGGAGAACTCGGCGTCCCGGCCGTCGCTGGCCGTACCGGCGACCTTGACCGTCACGGACTGGCCGGCCGCGTCCTTCATCTGCGAGGCGACAGTGCGCTTCCAGATCAGGTCGTACAAACGGAACTCGTCACCGGCGAGGCTGGTCTCGGCGGGCGTGCGGAAGCGGTCCCCGGAGGGGCGGATCGCCTCGTGCGCCTCCTGGGCGTTCTTGACCTTGCCGGCGTAGACGCGCGGCTTCTCGGGCAGGTAGTCCGCCCCGTACAGTTCCCTGACCTGCGCCCGGGCCGCGGTCAGCGCGGTCTCGGAGAGGGTCGTGGAGTCTGTACGCATGTACGTGATGAAGCCGTTCTCGTACAGCTTCTGGGCGACCTGCATGGTGCGCTTGGCACCGAAGCCCATCTTGCGCGAGGCCTCCTGCTGGAGGGTCGTCGTGCGGAAGGGCGCGTACGGCGAGCGGCGGTACGGCTTGGACTCGACGCTGCGGACCGCGAACGCGGTGGTCTGGAGCGCGGCGACCAGGGCGCGGGCTCCGGCCTCGTCCAAGTGCAGGACGTCGGCGTTCTTGAGCTTGCCGACCTGGCTGAAGTCACGGCCGCTGGCGACACGCTTGCCGTCGACGTTGACCAGGCGGGCGCCGAACTGCGCCGGGTTCGCAGCGTCACCGGCGTGGCCGGTGCCGAAGACACCGTTCACGTCCCAGTACGAAGCCGACCCGAACGCGATGCGCTCACGTTCCTTCTCGACCACCATGCGGGTGGCCACCGACTGGACACGACCGGCGGACAGCCGGGGCATGACCTTCTTCCACAGGACCGGGCTGACCTCGTAGCCGTACAGGCGGTCGAGGATGCGGCGGGTCTCCTGGGCGTCGACCAGGCGCTGGTTGATTTCGCGGGTGTCGGCGACGGCCGCCTGGATCGCCTTCTTGGTGATCTCGTGGAACACCATGCGCTTGACCGGGACCTTGGGCTTGAGGATCTCCATGAGGTGCCAGGCGATGGCTTCCCCCTCGCGGTCCTCATCAGTGGCCAGGTAGAGCTCGTCGGCGTCCTTCAGGAGCTTCTTGAGCTTCGCGACCTGGGCTTTCTTGTCCGCGTTGACGACGTAGATGGGCTCGAAGTCCGCATCGACGTTGACACCCAGGCGGGCCCAGGGCTGGCCCTTGTACTCAGCGGGGACCTCGGCGGCGCCGTTGGGCAGGTCGCGGATGTGCCCGACGCTGGCCTCAACCACGTACCCGGGGCCGAGGTAGCCCTTGATCGTCTTCGCCTTGGCAGGCGACTCGACAATGACGAGTCGATTGCCTACGGGCGTGGTCTCGCTGCTCGGGGACACCTTCGCTCTTCTCTCCAGGTCGTCGCTTCGGCCGTGGTGATCGACTTCTGCCGGGCTTCGTTGGGTCTGTGTGGGGTTCCGCACGGGTTCTGCGTTGGTTCCGTCAGTCGTCGGTGCGCTCGGTGTACTCCTGAGCACATTCGACGCTTTCGACGCAGTGGATGCAATCGACGCGCTCAAAGCGCACCGGAGTACTCCGGACAGCACTGCCGTGTGGCGGAGTGTGACCGTACCGCAGCCCCGTGTGTCAAACCGGATCAAGCCGCGACACGGCGGGCCGGTCTGTTTCCACTCGGAACGGTAACGCGCCGGGAACGGTTCCCGCTTCCGGGGGCGATACCCACGCAATACCCGGCAGGCCGCAAGCCTCCCCCCGGACGGAACGGTGAACAGTACACCTTGAATGATTAGCCGGGTTAAGTATTCTGCTGATACTGCGTCAGATGCCAGGTCGACGCTCGGGCGGGCGGGGACAGACCATGGAAACGACAGCGACACCTGCGATCCCTGTACGGGACACCGAAGCCGCGAGACAGATCCGCACGGTTTTCACCGGCGTCCTCATCGCCATGTTCGTCGCGGCACTGGCCAGCACCATCGTCACCACCGGACTCCCGGCGATCACCGGGGACCTCGGCGGGATGGACAAGATCTCCTGGGTGGTCGCCGCACACCTGCTCGCCAACGCCGCAACCACGCCGTTATGGGGGAAACTATCCGATCTGTACGGGCGTAAACCGCTACTCCTGACGGCCATCGCCGCGTTCACCCTGGGCACTGCGCTGTGCGGCCTGTCGCAGAACATCGGCCAGCTCATCGGTTTCCGCGCCGTCCAGGGGCTGGGCGTGGGCGGCATGATCACCATGTCCCAGGCGGTCATCGGCGACCTGATCCCGCCGATCGAGCGGGGCCGCTACCAGGGCTGGATCGGCGGCACCTTCGCCGGCGCGACCGCCCTGGGCCCACTGCTCGGCGGCGCGCTCACCGACGGCGCCGGCTGGCGCTGGTGCTTCTGGATCTGCCTGCCGTTCACCGCGGTGGCCTTTGCCGTGATCCAGCGCGGCCTGACGCTAGAGACCCGCCGTACGAACGTCTCCGTGGACTATTTCGGCGCAGCCCTGCTGACCAGCGGTGTGAGCGCCCTGCTGCTCCTGGTCTCCCTCGGCGGCAAGCAGTTCGCCTGGGCCTCGGGTCAGGCGTACGCCCTCGGTCTTGCCGGAGTGATCCTGATCGCAGTCATGCTGTGGTGGGAGCGCCGCGCCGCCGACCCGATCCTGCCGCCCAGGCTGTTTCGCGACCGGACGTTCTGCGCGCTGTCCGCGGCGGCGTTCCTGATGGGCAGCGCGATGTACGCGTCGTTCGTCTACCTGCCGCAGTTCCTGCAACTCGGCCGGGGTTACTCGGCCACCGTGGCTGGCCTGCTCGTGCTGCCGTTCATCGCCGGGAACTTCACCGGCTCGATGGTGTCCGGGCGGCTGATATCGCGGACCGGCCGGGTCCGGCTGTTCCCGATGCTCGGCATGATCATGTCCGTCGTCTCGTCAGCACTGTTCGCCTGGTTGGTCCTGGACGCCGCGGTGACGGCCCTGTGGCCGGTGATGATCCTGGCGGGGCTCGGCATCGGCTTCACGTCGCAGGTGCTCATCCTGGCCGCGCAGGCGGGTGCGGAGAAGCGCGACATGGGTGTCGCGACCTCGTCGATCACGTTCTTCCGGACGCTCGGCGGCACGGTCTCCACCGCCGTGTTCGGCGTGATCATCACCCGCCGGTTCGACGCGACTATGCCCAGTGAGGTGACAAAACACCAGGTGGCAGCGGCTGACCTACCGGTCGGCGGGCTCAAGAACGCCTTGTCGGACCCCGAAAAGATCAGAGCGTACGTGCCGGGTCTGCGCGACGCGGTGCACGCGGCCTATTCACACGGCATGAGCTGGGTCTATCTGGCGGTGCTGCCCTGCGTGCTGCTGGGGCTGGTGGCGACCTTGGTGATGCGGGACCAGCGGCTGCCAGTGGCGGCAAAAGCCTGATTCGCCGACCACCGCTGGGATGATCCTGGACTTCGCGGGGCACCCGCTGCCCCGCGAAGTCCAGGATCGCGGCAAGCCGGCTAAGGGTGGACCTGCGCCGTCATGGACGCCTTGCGGTGTTCCTCCGGGAACTGCAGGAACCCGTCCGCGACAAGCCCCCGCAGCAGCTCAGGCACAGCGTCCCGCAGCCGTTCGGAGGACTCTCCGATCAGCTGGGCCACCGCGTCCACGATCTGCCCCGAGGTCAGCTGGCCGTCACTCGCCCCGGCCAGCGCCGCGCCCACCGTGTCGACCTTGTCGGCGCGCATCATGCCGCGCTGCTGGCGCAGCACGATGGTCTCCGGGTCCTCCGCGCCGGGACGGCCGAACTGCTCCTGGACGACACTGTCGGCCAGGGTGAAGGCGGTGTGCAGCAGATCGGCGTCGTCCATGGTGCGCAGCCGGTCCTGGCGGGTGAACCAGTCGTCGATCACCGGGCCGAGCGGCTGCTCGACGGTGTGCGGCCACTCCTCGATGTCCACCGTGGGGTTGTCCGCGCCGGACGCCCGCAGGGTGATCCAGCCGAAGCCGATGCCCTCCACGCCGTCCTGCTCGAAAGCGTCCAGCCACGCGTCGTACCGCTCCTGGTACTCGGCCCCGTGGTGGTCGCCGCCGTCCCGGAGCCACAGCTCGGCGTACTGCGCTGGGTCCTGGACCTCCCGCTGCACGATCCACGCGTCGCAGCCGGTGCCAGCCAGCCAGGTGTGCAGCCGGTCCTGCCAGTCCTGGCCCTTGACGTGCTGCCAGTTAGCGAGCAGTTGGAGGTGGCCGCCCTCGTTGAGGTGCCGGGGTGCCTCCGTGACGATGCGGCGGCAGATCTCGTCGCCGCCGAGGCCGCCGTCGCGGTAGGTGAACCGGCTCTTGGGCGAGATCACGAACGGTGGGTTGGAGACGATCAGGTCGAACTTCTCCGTCGCGACCGGTTCGAACAGGCTCCCCTCGGCCAGGCCGACGTTGTGCACATCGGACAGTTGCATCGTCAGCCGGGTGAAGTCGAGGGCCCGCCGGTTGACGTCGGTAGCGGTGACCGACTGCGCGTGCTGGGAGGCGTACAGCGCTTGGAGGCCTGACCCTGTGCCCAGGTCCAGGGCCCGGCCGACGGGCTTGCGCACGGTGATCCCGGCGAGCGTCGTGGTCGCGCCGCCGATGCCGAGCACGTGGTCCGGGCGGACCGGTCCTGTCACGCCGCCGATGCCGGTGCCCAGGTCGGAGACCACCCACCAGTCGGTGTCAGCCTCGCCGTACGGCCGGATGTCGACCTGCGCGCGGACCTCGTCGCCGTCCCGGACCAGGAGTTCCCCGGCCAGCGCGTCGTCCAGCGGCAGCGCCCGCTTGGCGTGCGCGTACGGCACCGCGGCCTGCAGCAGGAACAGCCGGATCAGCGTGGCCAGCGGGCCGTCATCCCCGGAAAGCTCCGCGCGGGCACGTCCCGCGGGGTTCGTCCGTGCTTCACGAACCCCTTCGGCCGTCGCCCTCGCTGCGCGCCCGGACTCTGGCCTGGGACCGCGCAACGCCCGTACGGCGGGCACGGTTTCGCTGCGCGAAAGGGCCGCGTACGCCTGGGGGCCGAGCGCGTCAAGCACACCGTCGACGGTGTACGCGGCGGCGGTCAGCGCCGCGCGCAGCCGCCCTACCTGGGTGGAGTCATGCATCGTCACACGGTCCATCCTGCCCGGTTCGTACGCCTATTACGAAGCCGGAGCGGCGCCGGCCACGGCAGGTTTCGGAGTCCCGTCCGAAGAGAGTGCGCCGTACGCCTCTTACGAAGCCGGCGGAGTGCTGGCCGGCGGAGCACTCGGCGTCGCACCGGGAGTCGCGCCCGTCGACGGTGCTGCCACCGGCGGCAGCGGCCGGCAGCCCGGCACTGACGCCAGCGCCGCGCCCAGCGCGCCCTGGTGCAGTTTCTTCAGCGCGGCCTCGGCGTTGCCGCCCGCCATCCCCAGGTCGGGGGCGAGGGTGCGCAACTGCTCGGCGAACTTGCCCTGGTTGTCGACGGGCAGTGTGTCGACGCGGCCCTTGAGGTCGTTCCAGCCGACGGCCGAGGCGCGCAGCGCCTCGATGGCGTCCGTACGGAGCTTGGGCCCGTCGGCGACCTGCGGGTCGCCGGCCTTCTCCAGGGCTGCGACCAGGACGGTGTCGGCGTTCGCGAGCGCGGTGACGTCGGCGCTCAGCCGGGTGCGGACCGCGTCGGGCTTCTCACCCGGGATCACCTTGAGTACGTCGGCCAGTGCGGTGTCGGACGCCTTGATGCCGTCGGCGACCTCAGCGGAGCACACCTGCTGGGCCCAGGCTGAACGCGCCGTCGACTGCGACGCCTGGACCTGTTGGGCCTTCTTTTTGTCGGCCTTGTCGTCGCCGCCTCCACAGGCGGTGAGCGCGAAGGACAGGGCGAGGACGGGAACCATCAAGATCTTTTTGTTCACACGTACGAGTTTCACAGTTCTGTGCGTACGGGGCACGCCGGACGTCCGGCGTACCCCGTACTGAACCTTTTGTGGCATTCCACTTCGCAGGCCGCGACGCCCTGCCTACGCCGCTGCCTTCTGCGTTTCCTCGTGGTTGTTCTCCTCCGCGCCCACCGCGACAGTCCTGCGCTTGGAGTACCAGACCGCGCCGACGATCACCACGACCGCGAAGAGCGCGATCGCGACCCGCAGCCCGGTGTTGGCGTGTTCGCCGATGGTCAGTTTCACGATCGCCGGGGCGATCAGCAGCGAGACCAGGTTCATCACCTTGAGCAGCGGGTTGATCGCCGGGCCCGCGGTGTCCTTGAACGGGTCGCCGACGGTGTCGCCGATGATGGTCGCCTCATGCGCGGCGCTGCCCTTGCCGCCGTACTTGCCGTCCTCGACCATCTTCTTCGCGTTGTCCCACGCGCCGCCGCTGTTGGCGAGGAAGACAGCCATCAGGGTGCCCGCGCCGATCGCGCCCGCGAGGAACGCGGCCAGTGGCGCGATGCCCAGCGCGAAGCCGACCGCGATGGGAGCCAGCAGCGCCAGCAGTCCAGGCGTGGTCAGTTCGCGCAGCGAGTCGCGCGTGCAGATGTCCACCACCCGCCCGTACTCGGGCTTTTCGGTGTAGTCCATGATCCCGGGATGCCTGCGGAACTGTTCGCGTACTTCGAACACGACCGCCCCTGCCGCCCGGGACACCGCATTGATGAGGAGCCCGGAGAACATGAAGACGACGGCCGCGCCGAAGATCAACCCGACCAGGTTGTTGGGTTGGGAGATGTCCAGGCTGAAGGCCAGCGCGGTCAGGTCGGACACCCGCACCAGGCCGACTTCGGCCTTCGCCGTCTGGACGGCGTCGCGGTATGAGCCGTACAGCGCCGTCGCGGCGAGCACCGCGGTGGCGATGGCGATGCCCTTGGTGATCGCCTTGGTGGTGTTGCCCACCGCGTCCAGCTCGGTGAGGACCTGCGCGCCCTCGCCCTCGACGTCGCCGGACATCTCCGCGATGCCCTGCGCGTTGTCGGCGACCGGGCCGAAGGTGTCCATCGCGACGATCACGCCGACGGTGGTGAGCAGGCCGGTCCCGGCCAGGGCCACCGCGAACAGCGCCAACATGATGATGCCGCCGCCGAGCAGATAGGCACCGTACACCGCGATACCGATCAGCACCGCGGCGTACACGGCCGATTCAAGGCCCAGTGCGACACCGGACAGGATGACCGTGGCCGGCCCGGTCAGTGATGTGGTGACGACATCCCTGACCGGGCGTCGGCTGGTCTCGGTGAAGTAGCCGGTGAGCTGCTGGATCACCGCGGCCAGGACAATACCGATCAACACGGCCACCAGCGCGAACACCCGCGGGTCGCCGCCGTGCTTGAGGATGTCCGGGTCGCCGAGGCCGTCCAGGTCGGCGAACGACGAGGGCAGGTAGAGGAAGGCGGCGACCGCCACGAGGGCCAGGGAGATCGCCGCGGAGATGAAGAAGCCGCGGTTGATCGCGCTCATCCCGCCGCGGTCGCCGGGCCTCGGATTGACGGTGTAGATCCCGACGACGGCGGTCAGGACGCCGATCGCCGGGACGATGAGGGGGAAGACCAGCCCGGCGTCACCGAACGCGGCCTTACCGAGGATGAGCGCGGCGACCAGGGTCACCGCGTACGACTCGAACAGGTCGGCGGCCATGCCCGCGCAGTCCCCGACGTTGTCCCCGACGTTGTCGGCGATGGTCGCGGCGTTGCGCGGATCGTCCTCCGGGATGCCCTTCTCGACCTTGCCGACGAGGTCCGCGCCGACATCCGCGGCCTTGGTGAAGATGCCGCCGCCGACTCGCATGAACATGGCGAGCAGGGCCGCGCCGAAGCCGTAGCCCTCCAGGACCTTGGGCGCGTTCTCCCGGTAGATCAGCACGACCAGGGCCGCACCGAACAGGCCGAGGCCGACGGTGAACATCCCGGCCACACCACCGGTCCGGAAAGCGATCCGGGTCGCGGCCTGGACGCGCTGCTCGCGGCTGCCGTCGTCGCGCGCCGCAGCTGCCACCCGGACGTTGCTGCGGACCGCCAGCCACATCCCGGTGTAGCCGGTGACGCCGGAGAAGATCCCGCCGACGAGGAAGAACACGGACCGCCCGATGCGCTCGTTCCAGCTCTCGGCCGGAAGCACCAGGAGGAGGAAGAAGACCACGACGGCGAAGATCGAAAGGGTGCGGAACTGACGCGCGAGGTACGCCGCCGCGCCCTCCTGGACGGCGCCGGCGATCTCTTTCATCCGATCGGTGCCCTCGCCTGCCGCGAGCACCTGTCGGACCAGGCCGGCGGCGACCGCGAGGGCGGCCAGTGCGATGACCGCGACGATCACGACATAGGTGAGGTTGCTTCCGGATACGGACACTTCAACATCGGCTGCCAGTGGGGTGTAGTGGGGCCCGGACATGCGCTTCCTCCTAGGAGGGTGCTGAATTTCCCGTGGCTGTTGGGCACTACTGGTGACTGGTGCAGTGACGCGTGGTGCGACGGTGCACCCGAAAGAACTGGAGTGTATGCAAGTGATCATGATCACACCAGACATTCAGGGTGATCATGATGAATCGTCAGTGAATCGGGATCTTTCGCAGCCGTTCCCGGTCCGGGTCTTGGACATCAGACCGTTCCAGGGCAGACAAAAACGCCGGGCGGCGGGAGCCGACCGGCGTTCGAGTGCTTCGTTTGTTATGAGTTCTTCGTGCGGAGAAGGTCAGGGCGCGGTCTTCAGCTCGGACGGCCAGGACATCCGGATCACCGAGCCGTCGACGCCGTTGCGCACATCCAGATCGTCGACCAGGCCGAGGATCACCGCGAGGCCCATGTCAGCCTCACCAAGATCGAGGGTCGCGACGGCCTGCACACCCGGACTGTCACCGCTGCCGTTGACCGACACCGCGGCTGTGGACCAGCCACCCGACACCGGGGCGTCCGGTTGTGGAACCCCGTCGTGGACTTCAACGGAGAACCGGCCGCCCACCTCGTTCAGGAAAACGGTCACCGGCTGCTCGCCGCCGACCTCCTGGGAGAGACCCACCGCGCGGGAACAGGCCTCACCGACCGCGAGGCGGACCTCGTCGAGCACTGACTCGGCGACACCGGCCCGTCGCGCGACCGCGGCGGAGACCAGTCGCGCCGTACGAACATGTTCGGGCAGTGCGCTGAAGCGCAGCTCGACGATGGCCATCGTTCCCCCAGCCGTACGTGCTGCGGACCCACCCCGCGCAGAGAAACACAGAGCGAGGCGGACGCAATCAAGGTTTCGTGTCGGCGGGCGGCTGCCGACGGTTCTGTTTCCAGCATGCCCGAAGCGGCGTGGCGACCCTGATAGCCGGTCACCATGCCGCTTCCAGCTGTCAGTCCGTCGCCGCGACGGCCTCGGCCACCGACGGGTAGATCGGGAAGACCTTCGTCAGACCGGTGATCCGGAAAATCTTCAAAATTCGTTCTTGTGTGCACACCAAACGGAGCGAACCCTCATGGGCACGCACCCGCTTCAGTCCACCGACCAGCACGCCGAGCCCCGTGGAGTCCAGGAAGTCGACACGTTCCATGTCTACAACCAGGTGGTAGTTCCCGTCGTTGACGAGCTCCACCAATTGCTCACGAAGCTTGGGTGCGGTGTACACATCGATCTCGCCGCCCACCTCGACGACCGTACGGTCGCCCTCGGGCCGGGTCGAAAGGGACAGGTCCACGGATCCTCCAGCACCTTGCGCGTTCGAGCGGTCGCCCCCCTATGGATCGGCAGCCGCCATGGCATTCAACCACTTATGCACGGTGGGGGACGATGGATCCCTGAGCTTTTCGCCCACCTCAGTGCCACACTGGTGCACGATGCCGCCGAGTCCCCGCCCCCCGCACACCGTGTTGGACCGCCTACTGGCGGGCACAACACGACCCGAACGGGTGACATACGTTCACCGCATACCCTCCAGAGTGGGACGAAACACTGATTGGCCCACGTGGGCTCGGTCAGAAGTGGTAGAGGCTTTTCAGTCCCAAGGAATCACTCGTCCGTGGGAACACCAGATCCGCGCGGCGAGCCTCGCGGCGTCCGGCCGGTCGGTCGTTTTGTCGACCGGGACCGCCTCAGGCAAGTCGCTCGCCTACCTGCTGCCGGTGCTCAGCGCCCTCCTCGACGGCACCGAAGCGCCCAGCGGGCGCGGCGCGACCGCCCTCTACCTCTCCCCCACCAAGGCCCTGGCGGCCGATCAGCTGCGCGCGGTGAACACCCTCCGCGGCCACGGCACGGGTCTGGACGCCGTACGGGTCGCCACACACGACGGCGACACCCCCACGGATGTCCGCAAGTGGATCCGCAACCACGCCGCGTACGTCCTCACCAATCCGGACATGCTGCACCGCTCCCTGCTGCCCGGACACCGAGCGTGGTCCTCCTTCCTGAAGAACCTGAAGTACGTGGTGATCGACGAATGCCACACCTACCGGGGTGTCTTCGGATCCCACGTGGCGCAGGTGCTGCGGCGGCTGCGGCGACTGTGCGCCGCCTACGGCTCGGACCCGGTCTTCATCCTGGCCTCAGCCACCGTGTCGGACCCGGCGGTGTCGGCCGCCCGGCTGACCGGGCGTGCCGTGGTCGCGGTGGACGAGGACACCTCCCCGCGCGGCGAGACCCTCATGGCCCTGTGGGAGCCGCCGCTGACCGACCGGGTCGGCGAGCACGGGGCACCCGTGCGCCGTACCGTGACCGCCGAAGCCGCCGACCTGCTCGCCGACCTGGTCCTCGACGGCGCCCGTACGATCGCCTTCATGCGCTCCCGGCGGGCCGCCGAGGTCGTACAGGTGCTGGCCCGCGACCACCTGGCGAAGGTGAGCGAGGAACTGGCCGGGCGGGTGGCCACCTACCGCTCCGGATATCTGCCCGAGGAACGCCGGGAGCTGGAGCGCGCGCTGCACGACGGCCGGCTGCTCGGCGTCGCCGCGACCAGCGCCCTGGAGATGGGCGTGGACGTGTCGGGCCTCGACGCGGTGCTGATCGCCGGGTACCCGGGGACGCGCGCGTCGCTGTGGCAGCAGGCCGGGCGGGCCGGGCGCGCGGGTCAGGGGGCGCTGGCGATCCTCATCGCACGGGACGATCCGCTGGACACCTTCCTGGTCCACCACCCCGAGTCGCTGTTCGAACGCCCCGTCGAGGCGACGGTGCTCGACCCGGACAACGCGTACGTCCTGGCCCCACACCTGTGCGCGGCGGCGGCGGAACTGCCGTTGACGGAGGCCGACCTGGAACTGTTCGGCCCGGTGGCACCGGAGCTGCTGCCGGGTCTGGTCCGCCGCGGGCTCCTACGCAAGCGCGCTGTACTGGCCCCCCGCTCGAAGCCGGACGGTTCGGCGCCCGCCCGCCCGTCGCCCGCCACCGCCCCTATCGGAAGTCGCTGTGCTCCCCCACCTGCGCTCCGCCCCGGCGTGGGCGGCACCCGGCCTCGCGGGGAAACCATGACCGCCTGGTACTGGACCAGCCGCGAGCGGGCCACCGACCTCACCGACATCCGCGGCGCGGGCGGCGCGGCCGTACGCATCGTCGAAGAGGACACCGGACGGCTGCTCGGCACCGTCGACGGAGCGGCGGCCCCCTCGGCCGTGCACCCGGGCGCGGTGCACCTGCACCAGGGCGCGACCTACCTGGTCCGCGAACTCGACCTGGCGGACGACGTCGCGCTCGTCCGGGCCGCGGAGCCGGACTACACGACCAGTGCCCGTGAGACGACCGACATCCGGATCCTGGCGGAGTCCCGCGCCGAGGACTGGGGTCAGGCCCGGCTGTGCTTCGGCACGGTCGAAGTCACCCACCAGGTGGTCTCCTTCCAGCGCCGACGGATCATCACCGGCGAGATCCTGGGCGAGAAGAAGCTCGACATGCCGCCGCGCACTCTGCGCACCCGCGCGGTGTGGTGGACGATGACGCACGACCAGGTCAAGGAAGCCGGCATCGACATCACCGAGCTGCCGGGGTCCGCACACGCCGCCGAACACGCTTCGATCGGCCTGCTCCCACTGTTCGCCACGTGCGACCGCTGGGACATCGGCGGGGTTTCCACGGAACTGCACCCGGACACCGGGCTGCCCACCGTGTTCGTGTACGACGGGCATCCGGGCGGCGCCGGCTTCGCCGAACGCGCGTTCACCGTGGCGGAGGCCTGGCTCACCGCGACGATGGAGGCCGTCGAGGCGTGTGAGTGCGAGTCCGGGTGTCCGAGCTGCGTGCAGTCCCCCAAGTGCGGCAGCGGCAACCTGCCGCTGGACAAAGCGGGCTCGGTGCGCCTCCTGAAAACACTGCTCGCCGGTATCCGCTGAGCCGGTATTGGGGTTCGCGGGGCGCCCGATGATGGGCACAGCGTCCCGGAAACCCCAAGACCGTCTCAGCCTGGGCCCGGAACCACGGGCCCCGCGCGGGCCGGCACCCGCGCCGCACCGAACCGGCTGAGCGCGCCCGCCAACGGCACCTCGGCGATCACGTCCACGAAGTCCCCATCGACCTGACAGGTCGTCAACTGTGCTCCTTGGTCGGCTGCGACGGCGCGGGCCACAGCACAGGCAGCCTCCACCCCGTCCACCGTCCGGTCCGCCGCCGCGAGTGCCGCGAGGTCGGCCGCCGCTCCGGCCTGATGCCGGGCGGCGACTACTCCGCCGACGGCGAGCGCGCCGCCCGCCAAAAACAACAGAGCCAAGGACCACATCGCCGTCCAGACCGTGGCCGAACCACGGTCCCCGCCGTAGCGATCCCGGGGTTTCCGGGCCACTGTGAACACCACTGGCCGGCCGGCGGACCCCAAGACCGCTACTCGGACCACGCTTGCTCCGCCGCCGCCACCGCTGTGGAGCCGACGGTGAAGCGCAGCCCGGACAACAACGGCCCCGGCGGGTGGATCTCGACCCGAACCCGCACCCGGACCAGCTCCCGGTCCGCCGACACCTGAACCGACGCTCCGTCAGGAGCCGCCTGCCGCGCGGCCCCGGCGCTCGCCGCCGCCGGTTCGCCCCGGGCCGCAGACCGCGCGCCGGCCCGCGCCGCGTCCACACACTGGATGTGCGCGACAGCCGCACTGATCCCGGTGATCAGCATCAGGACCAGCACCACCAGCGAGGGAACGGCAACGGCAGTCTCCGCGGTGACGTATCCGGAATCCCCACTCCGGTCAGAACGAGACATGCAGTGCCTTGGTGATGATCCCGCTGAGCGCGGTGCTGACCGCGCTGCTGGTGACGACCTTGTACAAAACGGCGCCGAAGGCCACCGCGGCGACCGTGCCGACTGCGTATTCGGCCGTGGTCATACCGCCGTCCTGGCGCAGGTAGCGGACAAGTCGGCGCAGGCTGAACCGGGCCCAGCAGAACCGGCGGACGAGCTGGGCGGTGATGACAGTCATTGATTTCCTCCAGTGAGTTCAGCTGTGCGGGATCAGGTGTGTGCGAACAGAACGGCGCCAAGACCGGCCACGACCGGGAACACGCCGATGAGCAGGAAGGCGGGAAGGAAGCACAACCCCAGCGGGACAGTGGCGAGCACGGGCACCCGCCGGGCCGCCGCGGTCCTGGCCCGGTGCCGGGCCGCGCGTTGTGCGTCGGCGAGCCGGACGGCGGCGTCCGCCAGGGGAATCCCGGAGTCCGCGGAGCGGGCCAGCGCCCGGCCCAGCGGAGCGAGTCCCGGCTCCGCCGCCAGCCGGTTCCAGACTGCGGCCGGATCGCCGCCGAGCCGCAGCGCGGCGACCACCGGGCGCAGTTCGGCGGCGAGCGGTCCGTCGAGTGCGTCCGCGACCGCCTCGGCCGCGTCCGCCGGCGCCCGGCCCGCGAGCAGGCACGCGGCGAGCAGGTCGGCGGCCACCGGCAGGTCGCGGCCCAACCTGGCGTTGCGGTCCCGCACCGCGCGCGGTTCGAGGCGGGCCAGGCGGCGGTCCAGAAGCACAAAGACGACCGGTGCGGCGAGGATTCCTGTGGGGGCGCCGAGGAAAAGCGCAGCCGCCAGCGCCGCCAGTCCGGCGGCGAACCGCCGCTTTGCCGCCGGAAGAGCTGCCGATGAGCGTACGGAACCACTTGCCCGATCAGCCTGGTGACACTTCATCAGCCGGTCGACCCGGCTCCGGAAATCCGCCGCCGGAAGCCAGCTGCCGACTGCCAGCGCGGCCAGCAGACCTGCCCCCGCCGGACCGAGCCAGGCAGTTGCCGTCATCACGTTCACGCTTCCTCCTGGTCCGCGAGCCGGTCGGTCCAGACCGTGCCGACGGCGATCAGCAGCAGCCCGAGGGCCAGACAGGCGATGCCGTACGGGGTCCGCAGCAGCACATGTGCCGGATCCGCGCCCAAGCCCGTGCCGAGCAGCACGCCGAAGGCGGGCAGGACGGCCAGCAGCCGGGCGGTGGAGCGGGCTCCGGCCAGTTCACTGTCGATCTCCTGCCGGGTGTCGTCCTCTGCGCGCAGCCCGGAGGCGATCCGGTCGAGGGCGGGGGCGAGGCCACCGCCGCTGTCCGCGGCGACCCGCCAGCAGGCGGCCACCCGGCGCAGCCCGCCGGCTCCGGGGGTAGCGCCGGCCTGGTCGAGGGCGGCGGGGATGTCCCCGCCGATCCGGGCGACCGCCACAGCTTCGGCGGCGACGGCGGCAGCACCGGGCGGCACTGCTTCGACCGCACCGGCCAGTGCTTGCGCGGGGGTGCGTCCGGCGCGTAGTTCGGCGGCGAGCGCGGTGCACAGTTCGGCGGTGCCGGTGCGCAGCAGCGCGGCGTCCCGCAGTTTCGCCCGGCGGGCCCGCTGCCAGCCGAGGTAGAGCGCGGCGGGCACCGCGAGCAGCGCGGGGACAGGGGTGTGGAGGACAACGCCGGCGGCCGTCCCACCCCCGAGCGCCAACAGGACAGTGCGGTGCTGGGAGTTGTCGGGCAGTCGCCGGGGCGGGGACGGCGGCCGTTGGAGCCGGTGCAGTCGCCGGTGTACGGGTCTGCCGAGGAAAACCCACACCGCACAGGCAGCAAGCAGGGCAGCCAGCAGGGTTGCGGTCACGGCGTCAGAGGTCATGGCGTCGGAGGTCACGGCGTCCACCACCCCGACAGCCGGGTGGCGAGCTTGCGGTGTCCGGGTCCGGCGCGCAGGATTCCCGTACGGTCGGCGAAGACCGCGGGCACCGGGTGGACGAGCCCGGCCTGGTCGCGTTCCAGGATGTGGATCTCGGCGACGCGGCGCAGTCCGTCGCGGTCGCGGACCACGTGCACGACCAGGTCGAGGGCTGAGGCCAGCTGACTGTGCAAGGCGGTGCGGCCGAGCCCGGCCAGCGCGCCCAGCGCCTCCAGGCGGGCGGGGACGTCGGCGGCCGAGTTCGCGTGCACGGTGCCGCAACCACCTTCGTGCCCGGTGTTCAACGCCGAGAGTAGATCGGTGACTTCGGCCCCTCGGACCTCGCCGACGACCAGTCGGTCGGGGCGCATCCGCAGGGCCTGCCTGACCAGATCACGCAGGGTGATTTCGCCGGCACCTTCAACATTGGGTGGCCTCGCCTCAAGACGCACCACATGCGGATGACGCGGCGTCAGTTCGGCGGAGTCCTCGACCAGGACAAGCCGTTCGGCCGGGTGCGCGGTCCCGAGCAGCGCTGCCAGCAGGGTCGTCTTGCCCGTACCGGTTCCGCCACTGACCAGGAAGGCCGCGCGGGCTGCCACGACAGCACGCAGGAGGTCGGCGCACGCCCCGGGAAGCATCCGCGACCTGACCAGTTCGCCGAGGGTGAAGGCGGTCCGCCGGGGCACCCGCAGCGACAGACAGGTGCCCCGGACCGCAAGGGGTTTGAGGACCGCGTGCAGCCGCGTGCCGTCGGACAGCCGGGCGTCGACGTACGGCGATGAGTCGTCGAGGCGGCGCCCCGCGCCGGTGGCCAACCGCTGCGCGAGCCGCCGTACGGCATCGTCGTCGGGGAAGACCACGGTGGTGCGTTCGGGCCCCGCGCCGCGGTCCACCCACACCTCGTCGGGTGCGTTCACCAGGACGTCGGTGACCTTCGGATCGCGCAGCAGTGCTTCGAGCGGCCCCGCCCCGGTGATCTCCGCGCGCAGCACCCGGACCACCGCGAGCACGGCTTCGTCACCGAGCACCCGTCCTTCGGCGCGCAGCGCGGCGGCGACCGCCGCGGGGGTGGCTGGCTGTCCGCTGTGCGCGAGCCGGTTGCGGACGGCCTGGACGAGGTCGGATTCGTCGCTCGAGGACAGTGCCGTACGGACCGGCAGGCCGGCGCGGACCGCGAGGGCCGGGCGCGCGGACGGCACCACGGGCGCGTTGCGCTGGTAGGTGACAAATGGACTGCCCAGGGTGCTGGCCGGGCCGTCCGGACGCCGGGTGGGAGGGGAGACAGGCACACTCATGCCGCCCGGCTCCTCTCGTCGGGCATCGCGCAGCCGGCGAGGAACCCGCGGCAGAACTTCCCGAGCGGACTGCGGGCCCGCGTGCCGGGCACCTCCCCGCGCTCGACCGCCTGGGCGAGTTGCGGTTCGGGACGCAGTTCCCCGGCCAGCGGGATCTTGAGGTCGTCGGCGATCTGCTCCGCGGTCGCCCCGGCCGGCACCGGCCCCCTGACCACCACCCGCAGGTCGCGGACGACCGGGCGCAGCCGCCGGACCACCTGGGCCGCGCCCGCGATCGACCGGGACTGGGCGGGGACGACGATCAGCGCGGTGCCGCACTGGGCGACTGCTTCCTCGGAGACGGGGTCGAGGTGCCTGGGCGCGTCCACCACGACCATGTCGTGGCGGCGGCGGACAGCGGAGACGACCGACCGCATGGCGTCCGCCGGGACGTCGGCCGTCTCGCCGCGGTCCCAGGAGAGGACCGTCAGGTTGTGCAGGTGCGGGAGCGCGTCGGCCAGCGCGCCACCGTCGACCCGGCCCCTGGCCCCGGCGAGGTCGGGCCAGCGCAGCCCGCCGGTCTTCTCGCCGCCGAGCAGGACGTCGATGCCGCCGCCGAGCGGGTCGACGTCGATCAGGCCGACGGCCAGGCCGTCCCGGGCGGCGGTGACGGCCAGTGCGCACGCGAGGGTGCTGGCCCCCGCTCCACCGCGGCCTCCCAGGACGGCCACCCCGACGGCGCCCGGTCCGCTGCCGTCGGAGAGGTCGGCGAGGCGGTCGATCAGCCAGCCTTCGGCGTCGGGCAGGAACACGACGTGCTCCGCGCCGACGGCCACCGCCCGGCGCCAGATGTCGCCGTCGTCGAGGTCACGGCCGAGCAGGATCACTCCGGGCCGGCGGGCCGGTGTGTGCCGGGCGAGAAGTTCGGACAGGTCGTCGCCGACGACGACCAGCGGTGCGGAGTTCCAGGAGGCGTGTGCGGCCGGGGCGTTGGTCTGCACTTCGGGTTCGATGCCGACGACGGCGCACAGCCGCAGCAGGTCGTCGAGCAACTGCGGATCGTCGGTGGCCAGGAGTGGGCGCGGGACCGGAGACGGTCTGGAACGCACGATTGGTGACAGCGGCATTGGTCTTCCCCGTCGGACGGTTCCTCCGTACCGGACCGGCCGCATTCGACCGGCCCCGCGGAGGGTGCATCCACCGTGACGTGTGAACTTCGCTGGTCCCGCCGAGTGATTGCCGCCCTGTGGACAACTCGGGGGTGTGGATAACTATTTACTTCGTTCGGGGGATCGCGCCGGGGCAGGAAGGTCTGCTCACTGCACCGCCGGACCGCTCACCACGAAGGAGCGTTCGGGTCAGCGACGCGTTCAGGTCAGCGACGCGTCCGGGTCAGCGACGCGTTCGGGTCAGCGGCGCGGCGGGCACGAAGAGTCGTCAACCGGGGGTCGCGGCGTGGGCGGAGCAGCAGCCGCGGAAACCTGACGGGCTGTGGCACCGATGTGCGAGGACGCTCAGCCGACCGACGGTGTCGCATGACCGGGAGACTGCACCGGCCTTCACCCAAAAGGCGTTTGGACATGCGACGACCCCCGCCGGGGGGGAGAGCGGGGGTCGTCTTCCACGGTCCGACTCGGGGGGGAGGAGCCGAACCGGGTTAGCACGGTCGCGAACGATCCGTGACTTCCAGGATGTACCCGAGGGGCTGCGCAAGCAAACCCACGGCGTCAACTTTACGCCGAATGGCTGCCTCTATCGTGGTATCCGTGGAAAACCACGATGCTCTGTCACGGACCGCTGCCTTCTTCGACCTCGACAAGACCGTCATCGCCAAATCAAGCGCGCTGGCCTTCAGTCGCAGCTTCTATCAGGGCGGCCTGATCAACCGCCGGGCCGTACTGAAGAACGCGTACGCCCAGTTCGTCTTCCTGGTCGGCGGCGCCGACCACGACCAGATGGAACGGATGCGCGAATACCTCTCCGGCCTCACCCGGGGCTGGGACGTCCAGCAGGTCCGGGAGATCGTCGCCGAGACCCTGCACGACCTGATCGACCCGCTGATCTACGACGAGGCCGCCTCGCTGATCGAAGAGCACCACGCCGCCGGGCGGGACGTGGTCATCGTCAGCAGCTCCGGCGCCGAAGTGGTCGAACCGATCGGCGAGATGCTCGCCGCGGACCGGGTGGTCGCCACCCGGCTCCAAGTCGAGGACGGCCGCTACAACGGGAAGATCGACTACTACGCCTACGCGGAGAACAAGGCGATCGCGATCCGCGAGCTGGCCGAATCCGAGGGCTACGACCTGTCCCGCTGCTACGCGTACAGCGACTCGGTCACCGATCTTCCGATGCTCCTGGAGGTGGGACATCCGTACGCGGTGAACCCCGACCGGGGCCTGCGCAAGGAGGCGACCGCCCGCGGGTGGCCGGTCCTCGTGTTCAGCCGGCCGGTTTCCCTGCGGCAACGCGTGCCCACCCTCTCCGTGCCGTCGCGGCCGGTCCTGGCGGCCACCGCGATCGGCGCGGGAGCGGCCGTGGGTGGCTTGATCTGGTACGCCGCGAAGCGGAGGCGATAGCCCTGTGGCGGCCCGTCCGATCCGGGCCCAAAGGTAAAGATCTTGAGCCAGGGGTTCCGTTCACCTGGCCATCGCGACTACAAAGGCAAGTAGCGGCCCGCACGACAGCGTGAGAAATCACAGCAGCCGTACGGACTGAAGCGCAACGATCGGGAACCCACGCGCGACCGACCCTCGTCGGGGTCGACGCGTCGGAGAACCGGGGTAGTGAAGCGTCGCTTTCGGGCCACGCCGCACACCAGCCCCGGGCCGGCCCGTCACTGTGGTGCACGCACTGGTACCCCGCTCAACGCGCCAAACGGCGGCGTCTCCTCAACGGAGACGCCGCCGTTCCAGTTTTCTTTTCCGGATCGGAACGCGACTTCCTCCGCTCCACTCCGAGTAGCCGTAATCCTCAGACTGCGCCTTCGGCGCCACAGACTCCGCCTGGGGCGCTGCGCTACATGCCGCGCATGATGGCTTCGCAGACCGCGACGCTCTCGCGGGCTCCGATGACCACCGCGTCGGCGCAGTGGCCGATCCAGGCGGCGAGGCCTTCGGGTGTGCCGGAGAGATAGCCGTCCAGCGCCTCCTGGTAGGCCGTGACCCCCAGGTCCAGGTGGCCGACCTCGGGCACGGTCACGCCCTTGGGGTCCAGGCCGCGGGTCTGGAGCACAAGCCGCTGGGCGGCGCGCGCCACGGCGGGACTACCCCACACGAACGGCGTCAGGGCGAGGATCTCGCCGTGCACGATCGCCGCGACGACGAGCGCCGGGGCGTCGCTGGGCGCGGCGAGCAACTGGACCAGGCCGTCGAGCCGGGCGGTCACTTCGCCGGGGGCCGGAAGCACGGCGGGGGCGGGGCCGCCGCCGGTCACCTTCTCGCCCGCGTGCCGCGGGCGGCCGATGGCCTCCGCGTCGAGCACATCGGCGGCAGTCAGCAGGTGCAGCCGGGCCAGTACCTGGGTGGGACTGGCCCGCCAGGTCGTACGGAGTTCAGCCAGTTCGGCCGACACCCGCAGTGCCCCGGAGACCACCGCGCCCTCGGGGTCGGCTGAGTAGTCCGTACGCCGGCGGATCTCCTCAAGGGACCAGTCGGCGCCGTCGAGCGCGGCGGAGGCGCGGGCTCCGCGCAGCGCGGACTCCGCGGCGATGTCGGGGCTGCGGCGGCGCATCGTGCGGTGGCCGTACAGCCCGTCGACGGCCGTGCGCGCCGCCTCGACACGGTCCTGGACGCCGGGCAGCGCGGCGACGGCCGCGAAGGGATCAGTGCTCACGCCAGCCGACCCTACGCGTCCCTCCGGCACCTCCGGGAACCTCCCCCGACAAGCACACTCTGATTTGACATGACTACATACAGCGACTGATGATTTGAAAACGATTATCAGGTCCGGAATGACCGGAAACGAGAGGTCCCTCCATGAAGATCGCCTTCGTCGGCAAGGGCGGCAGCGGCAAGACCACGCTGTCGTCCCTGTTCATCCGGCACCTCGCCGCCTCGGGCCTGCCGGTCACCGCGGTCGACGCGGACATCAACCAGCACCTGGGTGTGGCGCTCGGGCTCGACGAATCCGACGCCGCAAAAATCCCCCCGATGGGCGGGCAACTGCCCGCCATCAAGGAGTACCTCCGCGGTGCCAACCCGCGGATCGCCTCGGCGGGCGAGATGGTCAAGACCACCCCGCCGGGCCGCGGCTCCAACCTCATCACGGTGACCGGGGACAACCCGATCCACGCCGCGTGCGCCCGGGAACTGCCCGAGGGCATGCGGCTCATGGTCACCGGTCCTTTCGAGGACGACGACCTCGGGGTCGCCTGCTACCACTCGAAGGTCGGTGCGGTGGAGCTGTACCTCAACCACCTGGTCGACGGCGCGGGCGAGTACGTCGTCGTGGACATGACGGCCGGCTCCGACTCCTTCGCGTCGGGCCTGTTCACCCGGTTCGACAAGACGTTCCTGGTCGCCGAGCCGACCCGGAAGGGCGTCAGCGTCTACAAGCAGTACAAGACGTACGCCCGGGACTGGGACGTGTCGTTGAGCGTCGTCGGCAACAAGGTGCAGGGCCAGGACGACCTCGACTTCCTGCGTGATCACGTCGGCGACGACCTGCTCACGTGGGTCGGCCAGTCGGCATTCGTGCGTCAGCTTGAGAAGGGGCGCTCCCCCGCGTTCGACCAGTTGGAACCGGAGAACCGCGCTCCGCTGGGCTCGATGCTGGAGGCGGTCGACGCCACCTACGACCAGCGCGACTGGCGGCGTTACACCGAGCAGATGGTCGAGTTCCATGTGAAGAACGCGCACAGTTGGGCCAACGCGAAAGCGGGCGTGGACCTGACCGGGCAGGTCGACCCGGAATTCATCCTGGGGCCGGTCGCCGCGCGGGCCTGAAAGCAGGGCAGAAGCAGGGCAGGGCAGCGCAGTGCAGGGCAGAAGCAGCGCAGGCCTGAAGCAGAGCGGTGCTGAAAACCAAAAGGAACAAGACCTTCGCGTACGGATTTGCCGTACGCGAAGGTCTTGTTCCTTTTGCCCACGTCAGATCAGCAGCTCGGATCAGTCACGCCGGGCCGGCTCCAGCGCGGCCGGGACCGCTGCGTTCGTCGTACCCGCGGGAGCGCCGTTACCGGGCTGGCTCTGGAAGGACGCCGGGAATACGGTCGCCCAGTTGGGGGCCTGTCCTATCGGCAGCCCCTGCAACTTGGCGATAACAGCCGGGTCCTGCGCGTCCAGCCAGTCGGCCAGCTGGCGGAAGGAGACGCACTTGACGCCGTCCTTCTTACAGACCGTCTTGGCCGTGTTCTCAACGGCGTTCATATAGATGCCGCCGTTCCACGACTCGAAGTGGTTGCCGATGACCACCGGCGCGCGGTTGCCGTTGTAAGCCCGGTTGAAGCCGCCGGTGAACATGTCGGTGGCCTGCTTCTCCCAGGCGGGGAAGTTCGACGGGTCACCCTTGCCCTCTTTGCCGCCCTGTGTGTTGAACATCAGGTTGTAGTCCATCGACAGCGTCTCGAACGCCCGCCCGGGGAACGGCATCGACTGCAGGGACACGTCCCAGATGCCGTCCTTCTGCTTCGGCCAGACCTGCGTTCCGTTGCCCGAGGTGTCGTACCGCCAGCCGAACTGCTTCGACGCGGTGATCAGGTTCTTCTGCCCCTCCAGGCACGGGGCCCGGCTGCCGATCAGTTCCTTCTTGTAGTCGAAGGGGAACGGCGGCAGGTCCTTGAGCGTGGGGTTGTTCGTCTTCCACGTCTCGACGAACTTGACCGACTGGTCGATCTCGCTCTTCCACTCCGCCGGCGACCAGTCGCCCCCGCCCTTGGGGCCGCAGAAGTGGCCGTTGAAGTGGGTGCCGATCTCGTTGCCCTCAAGCCAGGCCGGGCCGATCTGCTGGATCGTCAGTTTGACGTTCTCGTCCGTCAGCATGCCGACGTCTTGAGCGCCGGTTTTGTGCTGCGGCGGGTTGTACAACCCCAGCTTGTTCTCCGGCAGCACATAGAGACCGGTGAGGAAGAACGTCATGTTCGCGTTGTTGTCCCTGCCCACCTTGCGGAAGCGTTCGAACAGACGCTTGTTGACCTGCTCCCCCGCCCCGTCCCAGGAGAACACCACAAACTGCGGCGGCTTCTCGCCCGGCTTCAGCTTGACCGGCTTGTTGTAGCCGAACGGGTCGGGCTGCGGACCGGTGTCGGCGGTGGAACCGTCGCCGATCAGTCTCTCGGGGCGTTTACTGTCGCCGCCCTTGTTGTCGTCCTTACCCGGCGAAGCTGACGCAGGTTTGTTCGTCGACGCTCCGCCCTTGCCGTCGTCCTTCGCGAACACCACAAATCCGATGGCGGCGAGGACTGCGACGACGACCAATACGGCGGCACCGCGAACACTGCGCACAGTTCACCTACTTCCACGAGGAATTTCCCGGTCCCGGGCAGACCGAAGAGAACCTGCTGTACTGGATCACACGCACGCCCGTGTCCAGTGGTTGCGTGGACCGGACAAAGACCGGACAAATCCGGTCCGGTAGCTGACCGAACGGACACGCTACTTCCACGGACGCGTGTGTGAATACCACATGATCAAGCCTACGCTCCAGATGTCAGGAAGCTGTGAGGCGTGCGGCACGGCAAGTCGGCACAAGCGTGAAGCGACGGCGCGTCACTCCTCCGTACGGCTCTGTCCCGTACGGCTCTGTCCCGTACGGCCCTGTCCCGTACGGGACTCTTCCGCCCGCGCCTATTCCGCGGCGGGCTGCCCGGCGAAGGCGATCTGTCCGCCGTACATGCCCATCACGCAGGTGAACCGCAGCGTCCCCGGGCTCCGGACGCCCAGATCGATCGTGGTCTCGCCGGTCGCCGGGAGCAACCGCTGGACACCCTCCCCGGGGATGACTACCGCACGGGTGCACCCGTACAGGTCGGTTGAGCGGAACACGAGCACGGTGTGCACCCCGGCGCGGGCGGCGACCTTAGCCGGCGAATATCCCTTGCTTCCCGCGCGGACGGTCACTGTCTGTACGCCGTCAGCGCCGACGGACGCGGCCGTGCGGTCGACGCCCGCCGAGGAGTCCGGCGTGTACCAGCCCCCCACCCGCAGGCCGGACATCGCCGTCCACACCGCGACGGCGAGGACCAGGACGCCGACCATCCGGGTGAGCCGTCCCCGCAGCACACGTGATGAGGCGTCAATCGCCCAGCCGAGTGCCGCGGACAGCGGCACCGTGCCGAGCACGAAAGCGGCCATCACCGCCGCGCCGGTCAGCGCGTCGCCGGACGCGACCGCGACCAGTTCCATGCTCAGGGTCACCCCACAGGGCAGCAGCACGGTCGCCGTGCCGAGCGCGGCGGGGCGGAACCAGGACGGTGTGCCGTCGGCCCGCCGCACCCGCGCTGCGACCGCCGCGGGCATCCGCGGCACAAGGCGGCCGATGCCCGGGACGCCGAGCATGTCGAGGGCGAAGAAAACCATCAGCGCGGCGGCGGAGAGCAGCAGGACCGCACGCACGGACGGTGACGGCTGGACAAGCGACCCGGCGAGCCCGAACAGGGCACCCAGGAGTGTGTGCGCCACCAGTTTGGCTCCGAGGAACGCGGTGAGCGTACGGACCGCATGCGTCCTCGTGTCCACCTGGAGGGTGCTGACGGACCCACAGCCCGACACCGGTCCCACACAAGCCGACCGGGGTTCACCCACCGGGCGCCGACCGATCGCACTGGCGAGCAGTCCGCCCTGGACGACGGCACAGGACGCCCCGCCGGCCAACAGACCGGCGCCCAGCCCCGTGCTCACCGCGGTGACCAACTCCACTGGAACCTCCCCCACGACGCGTGCGGATGGCACGCATGCCATGGGGATGACTACCCAGCGTGGTTGATCGACAAGTCCGGCGCTCGCATCCGGGCGTTGTGCGCCCCCACAAGCCAATGCACGCCCGTTACGGAAGAGCCCTGTTCGAGTTTCACCCGTATGCATGCGGGTTTTTCACTCGTTCAGCCGCATTTTTTACGTTTCGAAAAGGCTAGCGTTACGGTAATCAAAGAATCACCCGGCGTGATTTTTACGCTTCGCGCAGCGGCTCCACCCCATAGCCGTCTCGCACCCGCTAAGTGCACGCAATCACGCGATTAGCGGGAAACCGCGCAGAACCCCGCCACACCCCGGAAGCCACCCGCCCACGGTCCCTTTGGAGGACCGTGGCCGCCCGCCCGGAGGAGACCCGGTTCCATGAGCACCGCCCAGCCTTCCCCGACGCAGCCTGCCGCTTCGCCGCACGCGGGCGCAGTCGCCGCCACCGAACCCGAACACACATACGCCGCAGACCCCGAACCGCCGCCCGCGGCGCAACCCAGCCGCCTGGACAACCTGCGCGCCGACTTCGGCGCGTCGCTTGTCGTCTTCCTCATCGCGATCCCGCTGTCCCTGGGGATCGCCCTGGCCGCCGGGGCGCCGCTGACCGCCGGTCTGATCGGCGCCGCCGTCGGCGGTCTGGTCGTCGGAACCCTAGGCGGTGCGCCCTTCCAGGTCAGCGGCCCCGCTGCCGGGCTTTCCGTGATCGTCGCCGGCCTGGTGCACAGCTACGGCTGGCAGGTCACCTGCGCCATCACCGTGGCCGCCGGAGCACTGCAGATCGTGCTCGGCCTCACCCGCATCGCCCGGTCGGCCCTCGCCCTGTCACCCGCCGTCGTACACGGCATGCTCGCCGGCATCGGCCTGGTCATCACACTGTCCCAGCTGCACGTCGTCCTCGGCGGCACCCCCCAGAGCTCGGCGACGGCCAACCTGCGGCAGTTGCCCGCCCAGTTGGCCGTCCACCGGCCGGCCGCGATAGCGATCGGGCTGGTCACCGTGGCCCTGCTGCTCGTCTGGCCGGCGTTGGCCAAGCGGGGGCTGCTCGGCCCGCTGCGGCGCGTACCGGCAGCGCTGGTCGCGGTCACCCTGGCGACGGTCGCCGCCGTGGTCCTGGGGCTCGACGTCGACAAGGTCCGTCTGCCGTCCGCCGCGCTCACCCTGCCGACCCTCCCCACCGGGCACGCCTGGTCGGCCCTGGCCGGCGCGGTGCTGACGGTGGCGGTGGTCTCCGGTGTCGAGACCCTCGTGTCCGCCGTCGCGGTGGACCGCATGCACCAGCGGCCGCGCGCCCACCTGAACCGCGAACTGGCCGCACAGGGTGCCGGGAACATCGTCTCCGGGCTCCTCGGCGGCTTCCCGGTGGCCGGTGGCGCGATCAGGTCCAGCGCCAACGTCCGCGCCGGTGCGGCCACCCGGGCCGCGACCGTGCTGCACGGCGCGTGGATCCTGCTGTTCGCCGGGCTGCTCGGCGGCCTGATCGAACAGATCCCACTGGCCGTACTCGCAGCTCTGGTCATGGTCGTCGGCATCAGGATGGTCGACCTGACCCACATCAGGCACGTCCACCGGCACCGCGAATTCCTCGGCTACCTGGCCACCGTCCTCGGCGTGGTGCTGCTCGGCGTGCTCGAAGGCGTCCTGCTCGGCCTGTTCGTCAGCGGCGTCACCGCCCTGCTGCGGCTCAGCCGGGCGACCGTGCACACCTACGAGCGCGGCGGCACCATCCATGTGGACGTGCACGGCTCGCTGACCTTCCTGTCCGTCCCCCGGCTGACCCGCGCCCTGGACAACCTCCCGGACGGACGGCACGTCTGCCTCGGCCTGACAGTCGACTACCTCGACCAGGGTGCGTTCGAGACCGTGCACACCTGGCGGCACGGATACACCAGCCGGGGCGGCACGGTCGAAGTCGAGGAAGCACACGGCGACGGCTACCGGCAGGCGGTGGCGGGCACCCCCGGGCAGGACAAGGTCCCGCTGACCCCGTCAGCCCGCTGGTTCGCCCCCTGGTGGCACTGGCAGGAGTTCACCGCCCACCACCCACTGGAGGCGGGCGCCCGGGAGTTCCAGCACCGCACCGCACCGCTCATCCAGCCGTTCCTCCAGCGCCTCGCACTGGAGGGGCAGAAACCCGCCCAGCTGTTCATCACCTGCGCCGACTCGCGACTCGTCCCGAACGTGATCACCGCGAGCGGCCCCGGCGACCTGTTCACCGTCCGCAACGTCGGCAACCTCGTCCCCCGCCGGGACATCGCGTACGACGGCGACAAGGTGACCATCCACGCCGACCACTCCGTCGGGGCGGCGATCGAATACGCGGTCTCGATCCTGGGTGTGCGCAGCATCACGGTCTGCGGCCACTCCGGCTGCGGCGCCATGCAGGCGCTCCTCGACCAGGTGTCCCCCGCAGCTTCCGGTCACCACCCGCACACTCCGGACCTGGACCGCTGGCTGCGCAACGGACGCAGCACGATGGAGCGGTTCACCGGCGGCCCGCCGCCGACACTGTGCGGCGAACAGCTGCCACCGACTGAGGCGCTCTGTCTGACCAACGTGCTTCAGCAACTGGACAACCTGCGGGCGCACCCGGCTGTCCGGACCGCGGTCGACGCAGGCCGACTCCGGTTGTTCGGGCTGTACTTCGACCTCGCGTCGGCGCAGATGTACATGTACGACGCGGTCGACGACACCTTCACCCCGATGGGTGGTCCGGTGCCGGCCGCGGTCGCCGACGGCGGGCGTTGCGGGCTCACCCCCGGGTCGGCGCCGGTCTCCGTCCCGATGTGCGGGCAGGTCACCGGACCGGCGTAGCCGGGTCGTCGGGCAACGTTGATCATTTGTTGACCGCCCGCACAGATACGCTCCGGAGCGGGTCCGGCGGCCACCGGCCGTGGGGTCCGCTCCGACTTGTCTGGCACAGAGGTCTAAACCAATTCTTATGGACCTCTTGTCAGCGCCGCCCATCCCTGATGAGCTACGCCGGAGACATCCCTGCCATCGGCAGGACCAACAAGCCTCGGCCCCTCGGAGGAACTGGCGTGAGCAACGACGTACCGGCTACGGAAGCCCTGTCGAACCTGCTGAAGGAGGAACGGCGCTTCGCACCTCCGGCCACGGTCAGCGCGAACGCCAACGTCACCGCCGAGGCGTACGCCCAGGCCGACGCCGACCGGCTCGGCTTCTGGGCCGAGCAGGCCCGTCGGCTGACCTGGGCGACCGAGCCGACCCAGACTCTGGACTGGTCGAACGCCCCGTTCGCCGAGTGGTTCGCCGACGGCGAGCTGAACGTCGCGTACAACTGCGTCGACCGGCACGTCGAAGCCGGCAACGGCGACCGGGTGGCGATCCACTGGGAGGGTGAGCCCGGCGACTCCCGCACCATCACGTACGCCGACCTCCAGCGTGAGGTCTCCAAGGCCGCCAACGCGCTGACCGCACTCGGCGTCGAGACCGGCGACCGGGTCGCGATCTACCTGCCGATGATCCCCGAGGCCGTCTTCTCAATGCTGGCCTGCGCCCGCATCGGGGCCCCGCACAGCGTGGTCTTCGGCGGTTTCTCAGCCACTGCGGTGTCCTCCCGGGTCGAGGACGCCGACGCGAAGATCATCATCACCGCCGACGGTGGCTACCGGCGCGGCAAGCCGTTCGCGCTCAAGCCGACCATCGACGAGGCCGTGGAGTCCTGCCCGGACGTGCGCAACGTCCTGGTCGTCCGGCGTACGGGTGAAGAGACCGCGATGACCGAGGGCCGCGACGTCTGGTGGCACGACGTCGTCGACGCCCAGCCGGACGTCCACACGCCGCAGCCGTTCGCGGCCGAGCACCCGCTGTTCATCCTCTACACGTCCGGCACCACGGGTAATCCCAAGGGCATCCTGCACACCTCCGGCGGCTACCTGACGCAGGTCTCGTACACCGCACACGCGGTGTTCGACCTCAAGCCGGAGACCGACGTCTTCTGGTGCACCGCCGACGTCGGCTGGGTCACCGGACACTCGTACATCGTCTACGGCACCCTCTCCAACGGGGCCACGCAGGTCATCTACGAGGGCACACCCGACAGCCCGCACCAGGGCCGCTGGTGGGAGACCGTGCAGAAGTACGGCGTCACCATCCTGTACACGGCGCCGACGGCGATCCGTACGTGCATGAAGTGGGGCGACGACATCCCCGCGAAGTTCGACCTGTCGTCGCTGCGCATCCTGGGCAGCGTCGGCGAGCCGATCAACCCGGAAGCCTGGATGTGGTACCGGAAGAACATCGGCCACGACAACTGCCCGATCGTCGACACGTGGTGGCAGACCGAGACCGGCGGCATGATGATCGCCCCGCTCCCCGGTGTGACCGCGACCAAGCCGGGCTCCGCGCAGCGCGCCCTGCCCGGCATCGTCGCCAAGGTCGTGGACGACACCGCGACCGAGGTGCCGAACGGCGGCGGCGGCTACCTTGTCCTCGCTGAGCCGTGGCCGGCCATGGCCCGCACCATCTGGGGCGACGACGCGCGGTTCGTCGAGACGTACTGGTCGCGTTTCGAAGGCCTGTACTTCGCCGGTGACGGCGCCAAGAAGGACGAGGACGGCGACATCTGGCTGCTCGGCCGGGTCGACGACGTGATGCTCGTGTCCGGGCACAACATCTCCACCACCGAGGTGGAGTCGGCGCTGGTGTCGCACCCGAAGGTGGCCGAATCCGCGGTGGTCGGCGCGACCGATCCGACGACCGGTCAGGCCATCGTCGCGTTCGTGATCCTGCGCGGCACCGCTTCCGAGGACGACTCCACCGTCGAGGAGCTGCGCGCCCACGTCGGCAAGGTGCTCGGCCCGATCGCCAAGCCGCGGCAGATCATGATCGTGCCGGAGCTGCCCAAGACCCGGTCCGGCAAGATCATGCGCCGCCTGCTCCGCGACGTGGCCGAGAACCGCGCGCTGGGTGACGTGCAGACGCTGACCGACTCCTCAGTGATGTCGCTGATTCAGGGCAAGCAGTCGGGCGCGGCTTCGGAGGACTGAGAACCGCCGGGGGGGTGGGGGCGTGAAGGGGAGATAAAGAACATCAGTTACGTTCCCCTCACGTCCCCCGCCTTTTTCGGAGCTCTCCATGTCGCGCCGCACTCCCCGAATACCCGCCGTACGCCGGGGACTCGTCGCCGCCTGTCTGGGGCTCGCTCTGGCCGCGACAGGCTGTGGTGACGAAGCCGCCAGCAAGGACACGAAGGCGGCGCCGAGCAGCGCCGCACCGGCCGCCACAGGCAGCCCGGCACCTGCCGCGAGTCCTTCCGTACCGCCTTCGCCGACTGGTCCGCCGCCGGCCACGAAGCCCGCCGGGCCGTTCCAGCAGTGGACGGACATCCGGAAGTCCGGTGGCAGCACCGTCCGCCTGACGACCCTGCACGGGCCCAAGTCGGACGTGACGCTGAAGGTGTGGGTGTGGACCCCGCCGGAGTACGACGACCCGAAGTACGCGAGCAGCACCTTCCCGGTGCTGATGGTCTACCCCGGCGGCAGCGGGGCCGGGTACAACACCTGGGCAGGGGCCGAGCTGGACCTGGCCGCGCAGGTCAACGCCCTGTCCCAGGAGAAGAAGTCGCACCCGTTCATCCTCGTCATGCCGGCGATGCAGCTCGCCGAGAAGCAGGAGACCGAGTGCATGGACATCCCCGGCCAGCCGAAGGTGGGGACCTTCCAGGCCGAGGACGTCCCGGCGATGGTCCGGGCGAACTTCCGGGTGCCCACCGGACGCGACGGCTGGGGTGTGATGGGCGCGTCCTCGGGCGGCTTCTGCGCGATGCACCTGGCCTTCAACAAACCGGACCTCTTCAAGTCCGCGGCCGGCATCGGCGCGTACTTCACCGGTGACTCGAAGCTGCTGAAGGGCAACGAGCAGTTCCGCGACTCGATCAGCCCGGCGACGCTGGCCGGGAAGGGCACCGTGGACACGAACCTGCTGCTTGTGTTCGGCGAGAAGGAAGCCGAGGAGAACCGGGTGCTGAACAACTTCCTGCCGAAGGTGAAGCCGCCGGTGAAGGTGGAGAAGTACAGCAACCCGGGCGGTCGGCACCTGACGAAGGACTTCAAGCTGGCAATCCCGAAGGTGCTGGACTTCTTTACGAAACAGTTGGCTGGGCCGACGCCGGCTCCGTGACCACGCGGGGTGGTCCGCCGGGGGTCCGGGGGGTCGACCCCCGGGCAGACACAGCACGAAACAGTTGGCTGGGCCGACGCCGGCTCCGTGACCACGCGGGGTGGTCCGCCGGGGGTCCGGGGGGTCGACCCCCGGGCAGACACAGCACGA
>NZ_JBXAWK010000057.1:0-41013 GCF_057291755.1 Kitasatospora sp. UYEF31 | reverse complement strand
CGCGACCGGAGTTACCCCCGCGTCGTCAAACGCGGCCGGCACAACAGCTACCGCGTCAAACGCCCCGACGACACCGGCACCCGCCACCTCACGCCCCCGCGAATCGACCTGGTCAACGCCACCGAACTCATCCTCACAGCATGATCAACTTAAGCTACGCGGCATTGGGTCCTGGGTGAGGTCCTCCGGATGCGGTGTTTCCGCAGGTGGGAGCGTTTTGTTAGATATTCCGCTTCAACGTCTGAGCGGCTGAATTAACACCGTGTGGCTGACCTGGCAAACACGCAGGTCAGCAGGGGTCGCCTCTTTCGCGAGTCGGCCCCTGACTCATTCCCGTGCTGGTTCGGTGCTGACTTTCCTGATTCATCGTCAGTCGCGCTCCCTGACTGCAAGGTTTGAAAGTGGTACGCTATTCAGTACCACTCATTGAGGGAGGCGGAGCATGTCCATCACTGCGAGTGAGGCGCGCAGGGATCTCTTTCCGTTGATCAAAAAAGTCAACGACGATCACGACGCCATAGAGATCGTCTCCAAGCACGGGAACGCCGTGCTCATCTCCGCGGAGGACTACGCAGCCCTACGCGAAGGCTCCTACCTCCTGCGCTCGCCCGCGAATGCCCGCCGTCTGCTCAAGGCGTATGAGAATGCGCTGTCCGGTGTCAACGTCGCGGAGCGCGAGTTGATCGATCCTGACTCCGCGGACGCAGGTGCGGGTGCCGGGTGAGGCTTGTTTTCGAGGATCAGGGCTGGGAGGACTACACGTCCTGGCTCATGAACGACCGCAAGATGCTCGCTCGGATCAACAAGCTCATCGACGACACGAGGCGTGACCCCTTTTCGGGCATCGGCAAGCCCGAACCGCTGAAGTACCACCTGCCCGGTGCCTGGTCGCGCCGGATCGATGACGAACACCGGCTCGTCTATCTGGTCACTGACAAAGAGATCGTCATCCTCGCAGCCCGCTACCACTACTGACCGCTGGTCGGGTCCGAGGGTGGCAGGGCGTGCCGCGTCCGCGTTCCCGCGGTGGAGCCGGCGAAGGTTCGCCCGGCCCCAGGCGCTGGTGGCAGTCGTGATCCAGTGACGGATGATCGCGAAAGTCGGGATCATCCGTCACTGGATCATGAAGCCGAAACCGACAGTCCAGGCCAGGCGGCCCTTGTCGGCGCAGGCCCGGAAGCTGCCGCCCGCTGCGACCCCTATTTCCAGGCCCCCGACGCGGTTGCGGACCGTACGAAATCATCGAAGTCCACGGGCTCGCGGCCCAGGAGACGCTGCACGACATCGGTCACGTGGGCGTTGCGGCCGTCCAGCAGGGTGGCGAACACCCCGGTCATGAAGGCCGCTTCCGCAGGCCGCATGCCGAACTCCGATTCCAGTACGGCGCCGAACTCCCGCCCGGTGACCGGGATGTAGTCGACGTTCCGGCCGGTCTCCCGGGCGATCGCGTCGACGGCGTCTGCGAAGGTCAGCAGCCGGGGGCCGGTGATTTCGTAGTTCTGACCCGTGTGTCCGTCCTCGGTCAGCGCGAGGACGGCGACGTCCGCGATGTCCCCGGCGTCGATGAACGGTTCCAGCACCGTCCCGGCGGGGAAGGCGACTTCGCCGCTGAGCACCGCGTCGAGGAAGACACCCTCGTCGAAGTTCTGGTGGAACCAGGCCGCTTGCAGGATTGTCCATTCTGCGCCGGACTCCCGTACGGCCTGCTCGGCGGGGCGCGCCTGGTCCTCGCCGCGGGCGGAGAGCAACACCAGGCGCTGGACGCCTTTGGACACTGCCAGTTCGCCGAACGCCCGGAGTGCGTCATCCGCTCCGGGGATCCCGATGTCCGGCGTGTACATCAGGAACGCCGCCTTGACGTCCCGCAATACCCCCTCCCAGGTGGTTCGGTCCTCCCAGTTGAAGGGGGCCTCGCTGGAGCGGGACGCGATGCGCACCGGAAACCCTTGGGAGGTGAGTCGCCCAGCCACCCGGCGGCCGATCTTCCCCGTTCCCGCGGTGATGAGGATCTGCTGAACTGCCTTCTGCTGCTTGGTGTCTGTCATACCCTCAATTAATCGCCGGACGGATCGGTCAACCATCGGTCAGGAGCTCACTTCCATGTCCGTGCGTCTACGCTGAGGCCCATGGACGTCCTGACAGGTCTCCTCGACGGCCCGCGGGCCCGCGGCGCGTTCCTGCTGCGGTCGGTCTTGAACCCGCCCTGGTCCCTGCGGATCGAGGACCACGCCCCGATCACGCTGATCAGCATGGTGAAAAGCGACGCCTGGGTAGTCCCGGACGTCGGTGGTCCCGTACGGCTGCGCTCCGCTGATGTCGCCATCGTGCGCGGCCCCGAGCCGTACACCGTCGCTGACGACCCGTCGACCGAACCGCGCATCGTCATCCACCCGGGTGAGGTCAGCACCACCCCGGACGGCGTGGAACTGTGTGCGCAGATGGACCTCGGCGTCCGCAACTGGGGGGACAGCGCGGACGGCAGTACGGTCATGCTCACCGGTACGTACAAGATGGACGGCGAGATCAGCCGGCGGCTGCTGAACACCTTGCCGCACGTGCTGGTGCTTCCGGCGGAGGAGTTCCACAACCCGCTCATCGCCTACCTCAACGAGGAGATCGGCAAGGACGAGCCGGGCCAGGAAGTGGTCCTCGACCGACTGCTCGACCTGCTGCTCATCGCGGTGCTGCGGGCATGGTTCTCCCGCCCGGAGGCCGAAGCCCCCGCCTGGTACCGGGCGCAGGCCGACCCGGTGGTGGGCCAGGCGCTGCGACTCCTGGAGAGCAATCCGGCACATCCGTGGACGGTGGCCGCGCTGGCCACGAAGACGGGTGTCTCCCGCGCGGCTCTGGCCCGCCGTTTCACCGAACTGGTCGGCGAGCCACCGATGTCCTATCTGACCGGCTGGCGCCTGGAGATGGCCGCTGGTCTGCTGCGCGAGCCGGAGGCAACTGTCGAGTCGGTGGCCAGGCAGGTGGGGTACGGGAGTGCGTTCGCGCTGAGTTCGGCCTTCAAGCGGGTGCGCGGGGTCAGTCCGAGTGAGCATCGGGCGGGCGGCTTCTGAGAATTCCTGCCTTCAGGCAGGTTCGTCGGCTTCCCGAAGTGCTTCCGGGGCAGGGATCCCAGGCCGGGTCGCGTGGCTAGGTCGACGAGGGTCTGTTCCACCGCGGTGACCCACCCGGAACCGAGCTTGGTATCGAGCTGCTCCACGTCGATCAGGGACACATCTCCGCGTGCGAAGATCCTTGACGGTCTGCCCTGACTTGTCCTCTGAGTTCGTAATTCCGTTGCCTTCTGCGTGTCGAACACGCCGAGCAGAACGCTGATGCTGGGCGTGGACGACTCCACCTTCCGCAAGCGCAACATCTTCGACACCGTTCTGGTGGCCGCGGCCGCGTCGGTGAACCGGACCCAAGGAAAGGCGTCCAGGAGTATGTCGAGGAGTAGTTCCATGCAGCCGAGCTCCCGTCGTGCCATTGCGGCGAGCATGCGTGTGGCAGCTGACACGACCGTCTGGTCCTGCTCCGCACGGGTCGCGGTGGTGAGCACGAGGTCTTCCCCGTCCCGGCGGTGCAGCAGCAGCAGGAGGGGTGAAACCTCGAGCCTGGCGAGTGTCTGCTTGTTCTTGTTGACCAGCTCGGAGAAGTTGACGGCGGCATTCGCAGCACTCATGACTTTCAAACTGCTTTGAAACTGATGGATCCGCCATCACCCGGCAGAGTGAGGTGAGAGCTGGAGGGGCGAGACGCCGTGGGCGAGGCCGCTGATGCCGTCGCGGACGTAGGCGGTGAAGGCTGCGAGGTCGAAGCGGGGGGTCTTGGCGGCGGCGGCTCCGACGCCGAGTATGGCGCGGGCGGCGGCGATGGAGACGGCGGTCCCGACGGGCTGTGGGTCGGCGAACAACAGGCGGTCGGCGGCCTCGTAGGCGCCGCCGTGCAGGCCGGTGAGCAGCGTGGTCCTGCTGGCTGCTGCGGGTGCGACAGCGATAACGTAGGCATTAGCCATGGCGGTCCTCCGGTGCTTGCGGGGGTTGTTGCGGTGAGCCCCTCGGCTGGCCTTGCAGGGCCTTCGAGGGGCGTTTCTGCGTTGTAGCGCCATCAGCACACACCGTGATCAGATGCGCTGTCAAGCCGTTGGCGGACAACGGGTTTTTCGCCAGGGGTGCGCGCCACGACGCGTTTTCCAAACGCTCTCCGCAGCCCTCCAGAGTTCTCAAGCTCAGCAGCTCAGGGCCCCGAAGGGTCCTGAGCTTGCTAGTAGTTACTACTGGACGACCGTCGATCCGTAGGTGGGAAATCGCTGTTCGGGTCTGACCTGCAGGTACTTCCTGGAGCGTCGGATCGTCACGCGGTGTGCCGGGGGCGGGGCAGTCGTATCCGGGAAACCGGCAAGCAAAGCGGTTCTGTGGGCGGCCGTTTCGGGCAGTCGTCCGAGCGGCCACCGAAGCGGCCACCGAGGCGGCCACCGAACAGATGCGAAACCTCTCCGGGGCGAGAGTGGCCAGCTGTGACGTGGGGCACGGTCGAAGAGCAGATCTGACTGCTCCGTGATAGGTGCTGTTCTCCGCTGCTAATATCTCGCCGCATGGCGACGGGTGATATGAATAGCGGCTGGTTTGATGATCCATACGGTCAGCCTAATACGCTGCGTTGGTGGGATGGCGCTGTGTGGACGGCGGACACGCGTCCGGCTGGAGCGCCCGGCGAGCCCACCCTTGACGCAGCGTCAGCTGTGTCCGGAGCCTCGAACGCCCCGACCCAGATGCTGCAGACGGGGCGGGGTGCGCAGGCAGGACCATCCTTCGGCTCCTCAGCGCCGCCGATGACCGGACCCGACCGTCCAGTCCCGATCGTGTTCGAAGCCGTGGAGCCGAACAAGACCCGACGGAACGTCATCGTCGGTGCGGTGGCGGTCATTGTCGCGGTCTCCACCGCTGTCGCTGGCTACTTGATCGGTTCCTCCGGCGACAAGGACAAGTCGGCCAAGCCCAACAACTCCCCGTCTCCGTCCGGCCAGGCTTCCGTGCTGCCGAGCGACCCGAACAGCCCCGACGGGTTCGCCGGGACCGCGTTCACCGGTGGGCGTCCGATCGCCGGCGGCCAGGAGATCAGCGGACCGAAGAAGAAGGTGACCTTCAGCCTTCCCCAGGGCTGGCAGGTCCAGGTCGATCCGAAGGCGACCAGCGAGGAAGCCCGCTATGTGACGGGCCCTTACGCCTGTACCGGCCGGGCGAGCGGATCCTGCGTACGGGGAACAGCCGTACAGAACCTCCGGATCCTCAGCGGTGGCTGGGCCGACCTCAAGTCGCTGACCGTCGGGATGGGCCAGGAGCTCTACAAGACGCAGCTCAGCGGCGACAAGCCGCCGGGCGACATGCAGCCGCTGAAGCAGAAGCAGTTCAAGTTCCAGGACCGCGACGCGTACCTGGCCCTGTGGAACATCCCGATGCTCGCCGGTCAGACCGCACCGGGCAGTTACTGCGGCGTCGTCGCAGTCAAGCTCGCGCCGGAGACATCCGAGGTCGCCGTCATGCAGATGTGCGTCGACCAGGCCTCAGAAGCGCCAGCACTGTCCTTGTTGGACCAGATAGCCGGTTCGATGAAAATCAACCCCTGATCACGCGAAAGCAGGTCCTGTGGCTCAGCGGACAGTCGATGGCAGAGCCCGACGCGGGCGGGACCGCCCGACCGGTCGTCATCAACGACGGTTCGACCGGCGGGCACGGAGGAACGCAGCGGCCCAGCGGGCCTACGTGGCCTGCGCCGAAACCACAGGACCGCTGGCTCCGGCACGGGACGGCGGAAAGGTCGAATACCGCTCCGTCACCTCGACCGGCGCCAAAGTCATGCTCACCCTCCTGGTCGCCGTCAACGCGCTGACCGGTCTGGCGTTCGTCGCCTGGCTCCTGTTACCCGAACACGTCCCAGGGCCGGGCATCGCCTGGAACTGCGGCTGGAAGCTCACCGTCGCGCGGATCTGCTTCTGCGCGGTGGTGGAGGTCGAACTGCTCCGCCTCGTGCAGAACCTCGCCGTCTGGGTGTTCGCGTTCCGGGCCAAGGACCCCCTGCCCGTCGAGCCGCCCAGCGGCCTGCGCGTCGCGGTCCTGACCACCATCGTTCCGGCCAAGGAGCCGATCGAAATCGTCGAGCGCACTCTGCGGGCGATGAAAGAGATCGAGTACGACGGCCATGTCGACGTGTGGATTCTCGACGAAGGTGACGACCCCGCGGTCAAGGCGATGGCGGCCCGCATCGGCGTGCGCCACTTCAGCCGCAAGGGACGCCCCGAGTACAACCAGGCCGAGGGGGAGTTCCGGGCCAAGACGAAGTCCGGGAACCACAACTCCTGGCGGGCCGAACACGAGCACAACTACGACGTCGTGGCCCAGATGGACCCCGACCACGTACCGCTGACCTGCTTCCTGAAGCGCACCCTCGGCTACTTCCGCGATCCCGACATCGCCTTTGTGGTCGCCCCGCAGGTGTACGGGAACATGTACGACAACTGGGTGGTGCACGGAGCATCGGTCCAGCAGTACCTGTTCAGTGGCCTGGTCGAGCGCGGCGGCAACGGCATGGACGCCCCGTTGCTCATCGGCACGAACCACCTGTACCGGCCGGTCGCCTGGCGGCAGATCGGCGGCTACCAGGACTCGATCATCGAGGACCACCTCACCAGCATGCGGGTGCAGTCCACCGTCAACCCCGGAACCGGCAAGCGTTGGAAGGGCGTCTACACACCCGACGTCCTGGCCGTCGGCGAAGGCCCGAGCTCCTGGACCGACTACTTCAACCAGCAGAAGCGCTGGGCGTACGGGATCTGGGAGATCCTGTTCAAGAAGCGGATGCGCACCGGCATCAAACTGCGCCTGAGACAGCGGATCCTGTACGGGCTCGTGCAGTTCTACTATCCGAGCGTCGCGTTGAACACCCTTCTGGGCGGCCTGGCAACTGCGGTCTACCTGACCCTCGGGATCACGTCCATATCCCTCAACAGCAGCCACTGGGCGATCCTGTGGGGGGCCAGCATGGGCAGCTGGTTCGTCCTCTGGCTGTGGCTTCGCCGGTTCAACCTGGCCGCGCACGAACGCCGGGAGATCGGCATGGCGGGCATGGGGCTCGCATTGTTCGCCGGACCGGTCTACGTCGCCGCGGCCTTCGCCGCTGTCCTGCGCCGACCGCTCGCCTACGCGGTGACCGCTAAGGGGGAACTGCGCAGCGCCGAGTCGTTCACCACTTTCCGCCTGCACATGCTGTGGGCGGTGGTCGCCGCCGGACTGATCGGGGCGAGTTTCACCCTGCACCACGATGTGACGGTGCTGCGGTTCTGGGCGGGGGTCACCATGTTCGCCGGCCTCACACCGCCGCTGATCTCGTTCGTCAGCGGGCGCCGGGAGTCCAAGGCGGTCGCTGCGGGAGTCCACGTGCCAGGGCGGCCCGACCCTGTTGTCGTCCTGCCGAAGGAGTCGGCCCAGGCCTTCGTCGGTGCGGCAGAGGATCTCGTACAGGCACGTGCTTTCGATGAGCTGTTCCAGCAGGCTTCCACAGCCGCGGGCAATGGATTCCCGGGTACGGACGGCCGAGCATGAGGATCACGATCCCGCGGGTGCTCGGGCTACTGCTCTCCCTGGTAATGCTCGGCTACACCTTCGGTCTGGCGCCACGTCTGGTCGGTGCGGGGAAGCCCGGGGACGGTCGTCTGCCAGTGGCCCACTCGCGTCCGGCCTGGGTCCCGCCGGAGCCCGCACCGGACGCGCCCAAGGTGCAGTTCCCCGAAGCGGGCAAGGCCTTCACCGGCATCATGACCAAGCAGGGTTCGTACGACCTCGGGCCGCTCAACGACTTCGTCAAGGCCGTCGACCACCAGCCGCAGGTGCTCGAATTCTCCGCGGGCTGGGCTGATTCGCCCTTCGACCGCCGGTACTTCGACCAGGTGGCCAAGCGCGGCATGATGCCGATGCTGGCCTGGGAGCCGTGGGACTTCCACAAAGAGTCCAAGGTCGAGAAGGAGCGCGGCGACCAGCCCGAGTACGCCCTGTCCCGCATCATCGAGGGCAAGTTCGACTCGTACATCACGTCGTGGGCCAAAGGCGTCAAGGACCTCGGATACCCGGTCGCCATCCGGCTGGCCCATGAGATGAACGGGTTCTGGTACCCGTGGGCCGCCCAGGCGAACGGCAACACTCCGGAGCAGTACATCCAGATGTGGCGGCACGTACGGGACCTCTTCACCAAGGCCGGAGCGAGCCGCGTCACCTGGGTGTGGAGTCCCAACGTGGACTACACCAACGCCACTCCGCTCGATCAGCTCTACCCCGGTGACGACTACGTGGACTGGGTCGGTCTGTCCGGCTACTACGGCACCAAGGGCGTCGAGAAGTACAAGTCGTTCAGCGAGGTCTTCCAGCCGACAGTGAAGAGCCTGCGGGCATTCACGAAGAAGCCGGTCGTGGTCACTGAGACCGGGGCGGTGGACTTCGACGGACGCAAGGCCGAGTGGATCGCTCAGATGTTCCAGCAACTGCCGGACAACCCCGACATCATTGGTGTCATCTGGTACGAGGCGCGCAAGGAACGCGAGGCGGACTGGCGGATCGCCACCGCTCCGGCTGCGGCGGCGGCGTACGCGAAGGGAGTTGCGGATCCCCGCTATTCCCTGAAGTGGACCCTGGACTCCGTACCGCTCGGCTCCGTCCCGCCGCCCGTCACAATCCCGCCGTCGCGGAGCGCCACACCGCCGGCCAGCACACCGCCGTCGACCAGCCGTCCCCCGGCCTCCACCAGCCGCCCGCCCAAGGGTTCGACGAGTAAGGCAGCGACGAGCACACCTCGTACGCAGAGCCAGACCACCACCCCACGACAGACGAGGTAGTGGTGCAGGAGCGCATGGAACGAATATGGCGTCAGCTGACCAGCCGTGGCCGACGTGTCGTCGTCATCGTCTTAATCAGCTTCGTCGTGTTCGGGACAGCGGCCGTCGGGAACGCGCTGAACCCGGACCCGTCGTCGCCCGCGCAGCTGTTCCAGAAGCAGCCGGTCCCGGCTCCGCCACCGGTCACACCGCTGGTCCCGGAATCCGGGGAACTCTGCTCGTCCGACGTGAACCGCCACCCCGCACAGTCCGTTGGCCAGAACCGCTACCTCATCAATCCCAACGAGTGGAACTCAACGGGCGGACTGTGCGTCCGCCAGGGCGAAGGCAGCGCCTTCTCTGTGACGCGGAGTGGAATCAACCGCCGGACCCTGACGGACCCCGACCGGGGTCCGGGCGCGTACGCGCACATCACGACTCCGCCCACCGGGGGTGTCCTGCCCATCCCGGTGGACAACCTGCGCTACGCCACGAGCAGTTGGAAGACCAAAGGTTCCGACGCAGGGACGTACAACACGTCTTACGACCTCTGGTACAGCCCCGTCCGCGGAGAGTGTTCCTTCACCGAGAGCGCCGAGCTGATGATCTGGCTCAACAGCCGGAACAAAAAGCCGCACGGCAAGTTGTCGCCTGTTCCGCTGATCCTCGGAGCCGCGACGTACCGGGTGTACGAAGAGCCGAAGAAGGACAGTCACACCCTGATCGTCTACGAACTGACCACCCCGGCCGACACGGTCACGGATCTGGATCTGCGAGCGTTCACCAGGGACGCCGTCCAGCGGGGCTTCGTCCCGGTTGACTCCTCCTTCTGTTCGGCGCAGGCCGGGTTCGAGATCTGGGAGGGCGGCACCGGTCTGACGACCGAGTCGTTCACTTTCGACGCGGCCGGCGGCGACCCCACCGGAGCGGTGACTTCGGCGCTGCCGGGGCTGTGCCTGGGGACGCGGCCGGACGCAGCCCGGAGCGCGGTCATCGTGGCGGGTTGTAACGGCACCACTGCGCAGAACTGGGGGCGGGCGGCGGACGGGGCCCTCAAACAGGGGAGTTCCTGCCTGGAGGCATCCGACTCCGGGACTGTGCTGTTCGCTGAGTGCACGGGAGTCAGCGCCCAGCGTTGGCGCTACGGAAACGGCGGCTCGTTGGTGAGCAGACGTTCCGAGCTGTGCCTGGATGCTGCGGGGGCTGACAGCTCCGGCAACGTCCGGCCGCGGATGCGCGAGTGCGCTCCCGGAACGGCACAGGTCTGGTATCCACCGGTTTAGCCAGATCATGTGCCGATGTTGACTGGATTTGAATAGGTGAATTTCACCTTCTGTTAGCATCTCGCCGCATGACAACGGGGGATGGATCCAGTGGCTGGTACAACGATCCGACCGGGCGACCGAACACCCTCCGCTGGTGGGACGGTTCGGCCTGGACGGACGAATTCCAGCCCGCGACAGGGCCTGATTTCTTGCCGGAATCCGTTCCTGCACAGGTGAACCAGCGGGCGGTTCCCCAACCGGAGCAGTTGTCACCGCAATCCCGGCCGGTGGTGACCCCGGTCGTCTTCGAGGCGATCGCGCCGGACCGGAGGAAGAAACGGGTCCTCCTTGTCATCGGCGCGGTGGTCTTGTCCGCGGTCTCGGCGACCGGCGGGTATCTCGTCAGGGGCTCCGGGGAAGGCGGCGACAGCACTACGACCGACATCGGGCAGAAAACCGCAGCACCTCACTCGATACCGGCCGGTCCCGCGCTGGAACCCCAGGGCTCCGTGAAACCGACCGGCGGCGTAGACCTGAGCACAACACCGGGCTTTGTCAGTACGGCTTTGACGGGAGGTCAGCGCCTCCACGGCGGAGTCCCGGTCGAAGGACCGAAGAAGCTCATGACCTTCATGCTGCCGCCGGGCTGGCAGAAGCAGAGCGTCGACGCGAGTGTGTCGGGCGTGGAAACCCGTTACAGGATGGGGCCGTACAGCTGCCCTGAGCGTGGCGCGGCAGAGTGCTCACGCGGCCTGGTCGTCCAGAACCTGAAGCTGTTCACCGGCGGCTGGATCGACCCCAAGTCCCTGACCATCGGCATGGGCAAAGAGCTCTACGCAGCCCGCCTCGGCACCGGCGCCGGAGCTGACAACATCCTCAAGCAGGGCCCGATCAAGTTCCAGGGCCAGGACGACTACCTGGCCATGTGGAAGATCCCGGTGCTCGCCGGCTAGCCCTCAGTGCCCGAGGGCTACTGCGGCGTCATGGTCGTCAAGCCAGCCCCCGAAGCCACGGAGATCCCCGTACTGGAGATCTGCCTGGACTCCTCACCCGAGGCTCCGGCGCTGGCGACCATGGACCAGATCGCCAACTCGGTGAAGCTGAACAGCTGAGTCGCAGCCCGACAGAACACCGGCGCACACTCCGCCGGAACGCCGGAACGCCGGAACGCCGGAACGCCGGAACGCCGGAACGCCGGAACGCCGGAACGCCGAAACGCCGAAACGCCGAAACGCCGAAACGCCGAAACGCCGAAACGCCGGAACACGCGAAACGCCCTCCGTAACGCCCTCGGGAAGCTACTTCCCGAGGGCGTTCACGTACGCCCCGAACCCCAGAACTGCCACCCACACCAGCGCGAACCCCCACAGGCTCAGACTGCTGTCCCGGCGCCGCCGACCGAGGATCCCCAGCGCGGCGGCAGCCCCGGCGGGCAGCACGAGCAGCGCGCCCCAGTAGGCCTTCCCGGCCACCAGCGGCACGACCAGCGCCAGCACGGCCAGCGGGATCCCCACGTCCACCCCGACGCAGATCTTCAACGACGCCTCCGACCTGGTCAGCCCCACCGCCTGGGCGATGAAGGTGTGCGACTGGGCGTTCGGCTTCGACCCGCTCGAAAAGGCCCTCAGCGTCGTCACCGGCGACTGGGAGGAGTTCGCCAAGTGCGCTGAGGTGTGGACGAACCTCTCGGGCATGTGCGGGGCCCTGAGCGCCAACATCAAGTCAGGCAACACGACTCTCGACAGCACGTGGGACGGCAACGCGGGGGCCGTGGCGTTTGTCTACTTCCAGAAGCTCGAACACGACATCGGCAAGATCCAGGAATCCCTGGGTGACATGCACGACGAGTGCATGGTCATCGCGCACGGCGTCGACTCGGCCCGCGCGCACCACGAGCAGTCGACGCCCGAGGAGCGCCAGGAGCAGGAGGCGTCCGCCCGGCGTTACCAAACGCAGCTGCGGGCCGAGATCGAGGCGGAAAAAGAAGGACCGGCCGAGGGCGGCGTACGGTGAACAACCTCGACCGGATCATCAACCCGTGGCGTTACGACACCGGGGGCGAACTGCTCGACGCTGAACGCCGCAAGGACGAGGAACTGGCCGCGCAGAACCCGCCGGTGCCGGCCGAACGGATCGCCCCGGTGGCGCCCACGGCCACCGAACCGTGGGGTGAACCGACGAAGGTCCGTCCGCCGGGATTCCCGATCCTCCGGCCGGCGGAGTGATTCTTCGGGTCAGCCGTGCGCCCGGACGATCCCGTCGATCGAACGGGCCAGCGTCAGGTCCAGTTCTGTCACCCCGCCCGCGTCGTGGGTGCTCAGCGCGAAGACCAGGTTCCGCCAGCGGATGTCGATGTCCGGGTGGTGGTCCATCGCCTCCGCGGCCACGGCGACCTCGTCCACGATCTTGATCGCGGTCAGGAAGTCCACCGCCTGTGCCTTCCGGCGGATGCCCGTGCTGTCGCCCTCCCATCCGTCCAGCTCCGGCAGTGCTTCGGCGATCGTCTTGTCGTCCAGTAGTTCAGCCATGGCGATGACGCTGGTACGTGTCGGGCCGTACGTCAAGACCACCTCTTGTACGGGGCCTGTGCCAGGAGGCCCCCGTACGCTGATCCACCATGACCAACGAACCCTTCAAGCTCGTCGTCGGCGCGGCGATCCTCCGTGCCGGCCTTGTCCTGGCCGCGCAGCGCAGTTACCCGCCGGAGCTGGCCGGCGGCTGGGAGTTCCCCGGTGGCAAGGTCGAGGCGGGGGAGACCGAGGAGCTGGCGCTCGTCCGGGAGTGCGCCGAGGAACTGGGTGCCACCGTACGGCCGCTCTCCCGCATCCCCGGTGGATGGCCGGTCGGCAAGGGCTATGAGCTGCGCGTCTGGCTCGCTGAACTGCTCGAAGGGGAGCCGCGGGCACTCGCCGACCACGGCGCCCTGCGCTGGCTCGCCCCGGCCGACATCGACGCTCTCGACTGGCTGCCGCAGGACCGGGAGGCCGCCCGGCTGGTGGCCGCGGCGATGGTTACCCGCGCCTGCTGAAAAATCCCACCCGCCGAGCCGGACACGCCGACCTTCCGCCTGATCGCCGGGAAACTGGACGTACTGCGACAATAAGCAACACTTCATGACAAGTCGGATGTATGAACATGAGGTGCTTGAGCCAGGGGCGAACCGGGAAAGCGGACCCCAGTACGCCGCAGCAGGAAGGGGTCCCCAGCCGATGGCAGAGCGTTCCGGGTCCGACGAGCGTGGTGGCGGGTCCACTCCGCAAGGCCCGCAGTCGCTGACGCCCAGCCCGCTGGTCGATCTGGTCCCCACTGCCACCTGGGTCCTGGACGCCAACGGTGCCATCGACATGTGGAGCGCCGCGGCCGAGCAGCTCTTCGGCTACCGGCGCGAGGACGTCATCGGGCGGCACGCGCTCGAAGCCCTCGACGTCGAGCTGGGGGACCGGCTGCACGACGAGCTCAGCGCCGACGTGAAGTGCCGGATCCCGTTCAGCGGAGTCTTCCGGGTCCGCCGGCCCGACGGCAGCGTCCGGGTGGTGGAGTCCAGGGTCGCCGTCGCCGAGGACGCCAACGGCGACCGCTTCGTCCTGATCACCTCGATGGACGCCGAACAACTGCACCGGGTCGAAGCCGACCTCGCCATGCGCGAGGCACTGTTCGACCAGTCGCCCATCGGCGTCGGGATCTTCGACACCGGACTGCGCTTCCTCGCGGTCAACGAGGCCATGGCCGCCATGGACGGCGTCCCCCGCATCGACCACCTGGGCCGTACGGTCGACGACGTGCTCCCGGGTGTGGACACAGCCAGGGTGCGGGCCGTACAGCAACGCGTCCTGGACACCGGCGAACCGGTGGTCGACTCGCGCATCTTCGGCTCCACCCCGCCGGACGGCAGCCCCCGCCCGGTCTGGTCGATGTCGTACAACCGGCTCCAGGCGCGCAACGGGAACATCCTCGGCATCAGCTGCTCCCTGGTCGACGTCACCGAACGCCACTACGCGATGGTCAAGGTCGACGCCGCGCGCAAACGCCTGGCACTGCTCAACGAAGCCGGCACCCGCATCGGCGGCACCCTCGACATCGTCCGCATCACCGAGGAACTCGTCGCCTCCGTTGTCCCCGGCTTCGCCGACCTGGCCGCTGTAGACCTGCTCGAAGGCGCCCTCGACGGCAACGAACTGATGCCGGGCCGACCCGGGAGAAGCTCGGTCCTGTCCCGCGTCGCGTCCCGCGGTGCCCGTCCGGGGCGTTACACCGAAGAGCTCCTGGCCCAGGGCACCAAACTGGTCTACCCCGCCGAGTCGGCCTTCGGCCGGTGTCTGCGTACGGGCGGCTCGTACCTGATGTCCAGCGTCCACGACGAAATGTACGAACAGCTCATCCACGACCCGCACCGGGCCGAAGCAGCCCGCGCGCTCGGCCTGCACACGATGATGGTCGTCCCGCTGTCCGCCCGCGGCAATGTGCTCGGCACGCTGCTCCTGGGCCGCGGCGAAGGACGCCCCGCCTTCGACCCCGACGACCTCACCCTGGCCACTGAACTGGCCGCGCGGGCGGGGGTCTCCGTCGACAACGCCCGGCTCTACCACCGGCAGCGCGACACCGCGGTGATGCTCCAGCGCAGTCTGCTCCCGCAGGAGCTGCCCGAACTCCCCGGCGTCGAGTTCGCCCACCGCTACCTGCCGGGCAGCGTGGCCACCGAAGTCGGCGGCGACTGGTTCGACGTCATCCCCCTGTCCGGGGCGCGGATCGGCCTGGTGGTCGGCGACGTCATGGGCCACGGCGTGCAGGCCGCCGCCGTCATGGGCCAGTTGCGCACAGCGGTCCGTACGCTCGCTTCCCTTGACATGCCGCCCGCCGAAGTCCTGCGGAACCTCGACGCGATCGTCATCAGCCTCGGCGAACTGCACTACGCCACCTGCGTTTACGTGGTCTACGACCCGGTGGAACGCCACGGCGAACTGGCCTCTGCCGGGCACCTGCCCCCGCTGCTGCTGCCGCCCACCGGGCCGGTCATCCAGCTCGAACAGCCCTCCGGCGCGCTGCTCGGCGTCGGCGGGGTGCCCTTCGACCAGATCAGCTTCCACGTTGAGGAGGGCACGGTGCTCTCGATGTACACCGACGGTCTGGTCGAGGACCGCGACCGGGACATCGACACCGGGATCGCCCAGCTGGGTGACGCGCTCGAAAAGCACCGCGGCCCCCTGGAGCAAGCCGCGGACTCGGTCATCGCCGCCCTGCACCGGCCCACCGGCTACGACGACGTGGCGCTGCTGATGACCAGGCTCAGCGCGCTCCCCGACGACGCGGTGGCCGCGTGGTGGCTGCCAGCAGAGCCCACAGTGGTGGGCCGGGCCCGCGAACTCACCCGCAAGACGCTCGCCGCCTGGACGCTGGACAGCCTCATCGACAGTGCGGAACTGCTGGTCAGCGAGCTGGTCACCAACGCGCTGCGGTACGGCCAGGGGCCGGTCCGGCTGCGGCTGATCCGTGGCAAACAGCTCCTGTGCGAGGTCGCCGACTCGGGCAAGTCACTGCCGAGACTGCGCGACGCACAGGAGACCGACGAGGGCGGCCGGGGCCTGGCCCTGGTCAGCATGCTCGCCGAACGCTGGGGCACCCGCCAGGAGAGCGGCGGCAAAGTGGTCTGGTTCGAACTCGCGCTGCTGTCCTAAGCGGGCTCCAAGCACGGCGTTTTCTTCACATCGCCTTCGCTTCGCTCAGTCGCTGTTCGGCGCCGTGCGTCGCCCGGAAAGATGCGTCCTCCGGACGCGCTCGGGGACGCTTCGCGCCCTTCGCTTGTCCTTAAGCGGGCTCCAAACACGGCGTTTTCCTCACATCGCCTTCGCTTCGCTCAGTCGCTGTTCGGCGCCGTGCGTCGCCCGGAAAGATGCGTCCTCCGGACGCGCTCGGGGACGCTTCGCGCCCTTCGCTTGTCCTTAAGCGGGCTCCAAGCACGGCGTTTTCCTCACATCGCCTTCGCTTCGCTCAGTCGCTGTTCGGCGCCGTGCGTCGCCCGGAAAGATGCGTCCCCCGGACGCGCTCGGGGACGCTTCGCGCCCTTCGCTAGTCCTTGCGGCGCATGATCTTGTTGCCCAGCCACACCAGCGGGTCGTACTTCCGGTCCGCGACGCGCTCCTTCATCGGGATCAGGGCGTTGTCGGTGATCGCGATGTGCTCGGGGCAGACGTCCGTACAGCACTTGGTGATGTTGCACAGACCCAGGCCGTGCTCCTCCTGGGCCGCCTTCTGGCGGTCCGCCACATCCAGTGGGTGCATGTCGAGTTCGGCGATCCGCATCAGATAGCGCGGACCGGAGAACGCCGCCTTGTTCGGTTCGTGGTCACGGACGACGTGACAGGTGTTCTGGCACAGGAAGCACTCGATGCACTTGCGGAACTCCTGCGAACGCTCGACGTCCACCTGCTGCATCCGGTAGTCACCGGCCTTCAGGTCCTCCGGCGGCCGGAACGACGGCACCTCGCGGGCCTTGGCGTAGTTGAACGACACGTCGGTCACCAGGTCGCGGATCACCGGGAAGGCCCGCAGCGGGGTGATCGTGATGACCTCGCCGGGGGTGAACGTGCTCATCCGGGTCATGCACATCAGCCGTGGTTTGCCGTTGATCTCCGCGCTGCACGAACCGCACTTGCCCGCCTTGCAGTTCCACCGCACGGCGAGGTCCGGCGCCTCGGTGGCCTGCAACCGGTGCACGATGTCGAGGATGACCTCGCCCTCGTTCACCTCAACCTTGTAGTCGCGCAGCTCTCCGTCGTCCGCGTCACCGCGCCACACCCGGAACTCAACGTTGTCGGCCATCACTCACCACCCTCCTTCACCGGCGGTTCGTCCGGCAGTTCCGCCTCGGTCAGGTACTTGGCCAGTTCCGCGCGCTCGAACAGGGCGATCAGGTCGGCGCGCATCGGCGGAGTGGTGCGCCGGGCCAGGTGCACCGACAGCGGACCGCCGGTCTCCTGGTCGTTCAGCTCGCAGGCCAGCGTCACCTGCCGCCACTGGTCCGACATCGCCGGGAAGTCGTCGCGGGTGTGCCCGCCGCGGCTCTCCTGCCGCTCCAGGGCCGAACGCGCGATGCACTCGCTGACCAGGATCATGTTCCGCAGGTCCAACGCCAGGTGCCAGCCCGGGTTGTACTGCCGGTGGCCTTCGACACCGGCCTTCGCGGCCCGCGCCTTCAGCCCGTCGAGGCGGGCGAGGGCCTCGGTCATCTCGCCTTCCTTCCTGATGATGCCGACCAGGTCGTTCATCGTCTGTTGCAGCTCCTGGTGCACGGTGTACGGGTTCTCCCCGCCCTCCACCGCGAACGGCGTCAGCGCCTCCTCGGCGGCGGACTCGATCTGCCGTTCGTCCGGGGCCGTCCGGGTGCTCAGGCCCTGGACGTACTCCGCCGCGTGCCACCCGGCCCGGCGGCCGAAGACCAGCAGGTCCGACAGGGAGTTGCCGCCGAGCCGGTTGCTGCCGTGCATGCCTCCGGCGACTTCGCCCGCCGCGTAGAGGCCGGTGACGCCCGGCGTCGCCGCGGTGTCCGGGGCGACCTCGATGCCGCCCATCACGTAGTGGCAGGTCGGACCGACCTCCATCGGCTCGGCGGTGATGTCGACGTCGGCGAGTTCCTTGAACTGGTGGTACATCGACGGGAGTTTGCGGCGGATCTCCTCCTTGGACCGCCGGGAGGCGATGTCCAGGAACACGCCGCCGTGCGGGGTCCCGCGACCGGCCTTGACCTCGGAGTTGATGGCGCGGGCGACCTCGTCACGCGGCAGCAGCTCAGGCGGGCGGAGGTTGTTGTCCGGGTCCGTGTACCAGCGGTCGCCCTCCTCCTCCGTCTTCGCGTACTTCTCCTTGAAGACGTCGGGGATGTAGTCGAACATGAACCGCTTGCCCTCGGAGTTGCGCAGCACCCCGCCGTCCCCGCGGACGGATTCGGTGACCAGGATGCCTTTCACCGAGGGCGGCCAGACCATGCCGGTCGGGTGGAACTGGACGAATTCCATATTGACCAGCGGCGCGCCGGCCAGCAGGGCCAGGGACTGCCCGTCGCCGGTGTACTCCCAGGAATTCGAGGTGACCTTGAAGGACTTGCCGATACCGCCGGTGGCCAGGACCACGGCCGGTGCCTCGAAAACCGTGAACCGGCCTGATTCGCGCCAGTAGCCGAACGCCCCGGTGATCCGCGTTGTCCCGTCCGGCAGGGATTCCGTCAACAGCCGGGTGACTGTGCACTCCTGAAAGACCTTCAGGCCGGACTCGTAGTCCCCGGTCGCGGCGAAGTCCTCCTGCTGGAGGGCGACGATCTGCTGCTGCAGGGTGCGGATCAGCTCCAGACCTGTGCGGTCCCCGACGTGCGCGAGCCGGGGGTATTCATGCCCGCCGAAGTTGCGCTGCGAGATCCGGCCGTCCTTCGTCCGGTCGAACAGCGCGCCCCAGGTCTCCAGCTCCCACACCCGGTCGGGGGCCTCCATCGCGTGGAGTTCGGCCATCCGCCAGTGGTTCATGAACTTGCCGCCGCGCATGGTGTCGCGGAAGTGCACCTGCCAGCTGTCGTTGCTGTTGACGTTGCCCATCGACGCGGCGATGCCGCCCTCGGCCATCACCGTGTGGGCCTTGCCGAACAGTGACTTGCAGACGACCGCCACCCGCTGCCCGCGCATCCGCGCCTCGATCGCCGCGCGCAGCCCGGCGCCGCCCGCACCGATCACGACCACGTCGTACGGATGCCGTTCCACTTCAGACATGAAGAGCGTCTCCCGTGCCAGTTTGAGGAAGAAGAAGGTGGGTCGTCTAGAAGAAGGTGGGGTCGTCGAAGGCGCCGCTCGCGACGAAGTAGACGTACAGGTCGGCCAGCGCGACGCTGAACAGCGAGGCCCAGGCCAACTGCATGTGGTACTTGTTCAACCGGCTGACCCAGCCCCAGTAGCGGTAGCGCAGCGGGTGTTTGGAGAAGTTCTTCAGCCGCCCGCCGATGATGTGCCGGCACGAGTGGCAGGAAATTGTGTACGCCCAGATCAGCAGGACGTTGACGAGCAGGACCAGGGTGCCGAGCCCCGCGTGGCCCCAGTTTCCGTGCGAGTCGCGGAAGGCGATCAGGACGTCCCACGACAGGATCAGCGCGACGGCCACCGCGAAGTAGAAGAAGTACCGGTGCAGGTTCTGCAGGATCAGCGGGAAGCGGGTCTCGCCGGTGTACTTCGTCCGGGGCTCGGGCACCGCGCAGGCCGACGGCGAGGCCCAGAATCCGCGGTAGTAGGCCTTGCGGTAGTAGTAGCAGGTGAGCCGGAACCCCAGCGGGAAGATCAGGATGATCAGCGCGGGGGAGAGCCGCCACCAGCCGCCCAGCAGCGGAGTGTTCACGCCCAGCGGCATGTCCTCGCAGTTCGACGCGAGGCACGGCGAGTAGAACGGCGAGACGTACGGCTCGCTGAAGTAGTCGTCGTTCGCGAACGCCCGCCAGGTCGCGTACACGATGAAGGCCAGCAGAATGGTGACCGTCACGGCAGGTGCGATCCACCACCGGTCGGTACGCAGGTGCCGCTGCTCGATACGTGCCCTGCCGGGCGCCGAGGTGCCGGTTGCCATTCTGCTGTGCCCTCCTTCGTGCTTCGGAGACCTGCTACTTGTGCGGTTGCGGCGCGGGCCGCATCCCGCCGACGCCTTCGTCGTCCGCGTCCGCGAACAGCGCCGGGTCGTACGGAAGGTCGTCCAGCGCCTCGTGTTCCTCCAGATTCGACAAGCCGTTGGTCCGCGTCGGCGTGTGTTCACCGAGCAGGGCGAGGCTGTCGCGCAGCCGGTCGACGTCTCCGCCCACCCGCCGCACATCGCGGGTCTCACCCATCTGCCGGACGATGGCCCGCACGCTGAGTGCCAGCTCATCGAGCTTTCGCCGGGCCTTGTCTAGCTCGTACTCCACGGTCGAGGTCATGCGTACGCACCTCCTGCGCCGAGATCGGACGTGACGCAGTGTGCCGTGGCTGATGATTCATTAGGAAGGCTTTCCCGGAGGTTTTTCCGGGTTGTGATCTGCTTTTCGAGCAACTCCTTGCGGGAGCTCCGGAAATAACAAGATCGTCATGTCTGGGGGGCGCCGTATTCGGCGCTCGCGCAGGCATGACGATCTTGCTTTCCGCTGTGGATCATTAAGTTGATCAATAGGTGGACCATCGAGTGCACCATCGAGTGCACCATCGAGTGGATCAATAAGTGGATCAATCCTTCTCGAGTGAAACCGTCGCATTCGGGTCTGATTCCACCCGCGCGCGCGTGGCGGCGATCCGCGGCCGGCCCGGGAGGACTGCCTCCGCTTCGGCCAGCGCCTGCCGCGCGCCGTCGGCGTCCCCGGCGGCCCGCAGGCACAGGGCCAGCACGCACAGTGAGTCCGCGTGCCCGGCGGGTGTCTTCCGCTCCTGCTTCACATTGCCCCGGGCGATCCGTACGGCCTTGACGGGGTCACCGTGCAGGACGTGCAGCAGCGGATGCCTGTCCTCGGAGGGTTCGAACTTCAACATGGCCCCGGAGGGATGCAGGTAATACTCGTCACCCGCGGACAGTGCCTGCTCGGCGGTGGCGAGGTTTCCGGCCAGTGGCAGTGTGCCCATGACCAACGCCTGCACCGCGACCTCGCCGTACAGGTGCCGGGCGGTGTTCCAGTCGGGCCCGCCGACCGTCATGCCGTCCAACATGCTTTTGGCGAGCCCGGCGGCCTGGGCGTCGTCCGCCCGCGCCTCGGCCGCGATGATCCGCGCGAAAGTGCGGTACGGCTCACCGTCCGGACCGTCGGGGAACAGGTCGGACAGTTGCTGGACCAGGGCCACATCCCCGGCCTGGTAGGCCTCCAGGAGCTTCTGGTGCAGCAGGAAGGCCCGCCCGACAGGGGTTCCAGGCTCGGGTGCCCCCAGTCGGGTGTCCGGCCCGGGCGCGCCCCCGGTCCGGTCCCAGGGCCGCTGTTCCGTACTTTCGGACTGTCCCTGGGCCGCTGGAGTACGCCCACGGCCGGTCCACTGCCGCCACTTGTCACCAAACGAGTTCGCCACGTGTTGATTCTGCCTGGTACCGGCCCGAAACGACGCGGGCGGGCTGACACCCTCCACGCCCCGTACCATGGGCACTGGTATATCCACACAGATCTTCCGGGACGCGTCGTCGTCCACTCCAGCCGATCGAGAGAACGCCGCCGCATGCCCACGCGCACCGACATCCGTAACGTCGCCATCGTCGCCCACGTCGACCACGGCAAGACCACCCTGGTCGACGCCATGCTCAAGCAGGCCGGTGCGTTCTCCGCGCACCAGCACCTGGACGACCGGATGATGGACTCGAACGACCTGGAGCGCGAGAAGGGCATCACCATTCTCGCGAAGAACACGGCGGTCAAGTACCACCCGAAGGACGGTGGCACCGGCGACATCCCGGAGATCGTCACGATCAACATCATCGACACCCCCGGCCACGCCGACTTCGGTGGTGAGGTCGAGCGCGGCCTGTCGATGGTCGACGCGGTCGTCCTGCTCGTGGACGCCTCCGAGGGGCCGCTCCCGCAGACCCGCTTCGTGCTCCGCAAGGCGCTCGCAGCCAAGCTGCCGGTCATCCTGTGCATCAACAAGACGGACCGTCCCGACGCCCGGATCACCGAGGTCGTCAACGAGACGTACGACCTGTTCCTGGACCTGGACGCGACCGAGGAGCAGATCGAGTTCCCGATCGTCTACGCCTGCGCCCGTGACGGTGTGGCCTCGATGACGCAGCCGGAGAACGGCACCGTCCCCCCGGACAGCGAGAACCTCGAGCCGTTCTTCAACGCGATCATGCAGCACGTCCCGGCTCCGGAGTACGACGAGTCCGCGCCGCTGCAGGCCCACGTCACCAACCTCGACGCGGACAACTTCCTCGGCCGTATCGCACTGCTCCGTGTCGAGCAGGGCGAGCTGAAGAAGGGCCAGACCGTCACGTGGATCAAGCGCGACGGCACGATGTCCAACGTCCGCATCACTGAACTGCTCATGACCGAGGCGCTCACCCGCAAGCCGGCTGAGAAGGCCGGTCCTGGTGACATCTGCGCGGTCGCGGGTATCCCGGAGATCACGATCGGCGAGACCCTCGCCGACCCGGAGAACCCGATCGCGCTGCCGCTGATCACGGTGGACGAGCCGGCCATCTCGATGACCATCGGAACCAACACCTCGCCGCTGGTCGGCAAGGGCGGCAAGGGCCACAAGCTCACCGCCCGCATGGTGAAGGACCGCCTGGACAAGGAGCTCATCGGTAACGTCTCGCTCCGCGTCCTGACCACCGAGCGTCCCGACGCGTGGGAGGTGCAGGGCCGTGGTGAGCTGGCGCTGGCCATCCTCGTCGAGACCATGCGCCGTGAGGGCTTCGAGCTGACCGTCGGCAAGCCGCAGGTGGTCACCCGCGAGATCAACGGCAAGGTCCACGAGCCGGTCGAGCGTCTGACGATCGACTGCCCCGAGGAGTACCTCGGCGTCATCACCCAGCTGATGGCCGCCCGCAAGGGCCGCATGGAGACCATGACCAACCACGGCAGTGGCTGGATCCGCATGGAGTTCATCGTCCCGGCCCGTGGCCTCATCGGCTTCCGTACGGAGTTCCTCACGGACACCCGCGGCACCGGCATCGCGCACAGCATCTTCGAGGGCCACGAGCCGTGGTTCGGCCCGCTGCGGATGCGCAACAACGGTTCGCTGGTCGCCGACCGCGCCGGTGTCGCGACGCCGTTCGCGATGATGAACCTCCAGGAGCGCGGCGTGATCTTCGTCGAGCCCACCACCGAGGTGTACGAGGGCATGATCATCGGAGAGAACTCGCGCTCCGACGACATGGACGTCAACATCACCAAGGAGAAGAAGCTCACCAACATGCGGGCGGCGTCCTCGGACACCACCGAGAACCTCATCCCGCCGCGGAAGCTGTCGCTCGAGCAGTGCCTGGAGTTCTGCCGCGAGGACGAGTGCATCGAGGTCACCCCGGAGACCGTGCGTATCCGCAAGGTCATCCTCAGCCAGAACGACCGCGCCCGTTCGGTGTCGCGCGCCAAGCGCAACTGAACCGGCTCCGCCCTTGACGGGCGGGACGGCCGGGGCTGGTGTTCCGGCTGGTGAGATGATCGAAACGTTCCTCTGATCGAATTTGATAAATTTCGATCAAAAAAGAACCGATGACCTATGGCATTTATGCTGCGGGTCATCGGTTCTTTTGCTTTTGATCTTTAAGATGGGGTGAAAAATCCCGATTACTCGTGTAGTAGTTGATCAACTGCGAAGGAATTGATCATTCCGGTCGGCGATGATCTATGGTCAACGTTTTGGTTTTTCTGGTTTGTTTTCATAACCAATGCGCAACGCCTGTGTAAATAGTCGATCGCTTAGCAGGTCCGTGGGTTCAGACCTCTTGACGCCCCTGCGAATCGGTTGCGAGAGTCCGTGCGGCCACCCAAACCAACGCCAGTTGTAGCCGGGCCTCACATCGGGGGACTCCGCCGTATGACCACGCAACCAGAGCTTGCCCCGAAGGCGGGAGGATCCCCGCCGGTCGGAACAGGCGGAAGCCTTCTGCCGGATCCGGCCGAGGTCCAGCTCCACAAGGAGATCGTCGGGCGCTCACCCCGGCAGCTCGCCTGGCTGCGGTTCCGCCGTGACCGCACGGGGATGGTCGCCGCCGGTGTCGTCCTGTTCTTCTTCCTTGTGGCACTCTGCGCGCCTTTGATCAGAATGGCGTACGGCAAGGACGCCTACACAACGTACGGCCAGCAGAAGGTCGGTCTGCTCAACGAATACGGATTCCCGATCGGGCCCAACGGCGGGATCAGCGGCGACTTCTGGTTCGGCATCGAACCGACCCTCGGTCGCGATGTCATGATGCAGTTGGTCTACGGCATCCGTACCTCATTGATGATCTCCATTGCCGTTGTGGTGATCGTGACGGTGGTCGGCACCGTCCTGGGCATCACCGCCGGCTATCTGGGCGGCAAGTTCGACTACATCGTCGGCCGGGTGATCGACGTCCTGCTGGCCATGCCGTCGCAACTGTTCTTCATCGCGTTCACGCCGGTAGTGATCGCCCTGTTCGTCTCGTCGGACCGGCAGACCCCGACGTGGCTCCGGGCCACCGCACTGATCGTCGTCCTCTCCTTCTTCGGCTGGGTGCGGATCGCACGTGTCCTGCGCGGCCAGGTGCTCTCGCTCCGGTCCCGGGAGTTCGTCGAGGCAGCGAAGGTCTCCGGCGCGGGGACCAGACGGATCGTGTTCAAGGAACTCCTCCCCAACCTGTGGACGCCGATCCTGATCGTCGCGACCCTCGATGTCCCGTCGTACGTGACGATCGAGGCCGGGCTGTCATTCCTGGGCGTCGGCATCAGCGAACCAACCCCGGACTGGGGACGGATGTTCCGCCGTGGCGCCGACGTCTACATGACCGACATCACCTACCTCGCCTTCCCGGCGCTGGCGATGCTCCTGTTCGTGCTCGCCTTCAACTTGTTCGGCGATGCGGTCCGCGATGCCCTGGATCCGAAGACCGACCGCTGACCCGGTCGTCCGTCCCCACAGCCCACCCGCTCTCAGGCGCGGGTGAAAACCCGCACGGTCCGCTCCGTCCGCGCCGCACGACCACCGGTCGTCACGCGCCCGGCCCTCCCAGGCCGGGACACAGCACAGGGGGATCAACAAGATGAAGACCAGAACCGCAAGCCGGTTCGCTGCCGTAATAGCGGTGGCGGCTCTCGGCGCCTCCGCGTGCAGCAGTGGAGGCGGAGGCAACAAGGCGGACGAACCCAAGCAGTCCGCGCCCCCGGTCCAGGAGGCCAAGGTCTCCGTCGGCACGGCCCAGGACTCCACGGGCCCGGCCGTAGAGGTTCCAGGGGCGAAGAAGGGCGGCACGCTGTCCATCCTGAACCGCCGCGACTTCGCCCACCTGGACCCGGCCCGCACCTACGTCGCCCATGAGATGACGATGGCGGAGCTGCTGACCCGTCGCCTCACGTACACCAAGACCGTCGGCGACAAGCAGATCCTGGTCGGCGACCTGGCCACCGACGCCGGAACGACCACCGACGGCGGCAAGACCTGGAAGTACACGCTCAAGGACGGCCTGAAGTGGGAGGACGGCAGCCCGATCACTTCCAAGGACGTCAAGTACGGCGTCGAGCGCACGTTCTTCCCGGCCTTCACCGAGGGGCCGACCTGGATCCAGCAGTGGCTGGCCGGGACGGAGAAGTTCAGCGACGTCTACGGCGGTCCGTACGACGGCAAGGAACTCGGCCCGGACATGGTCGAGGTCCCGAACGACAAGACCATCATCTTCCACCTCAAAGAGGCCCACGGCGACTTCCCCTTCGCCGCGGCGATGGGCATGACCGCAGCGGTGCCGAAGGCGAAGGACACCAAAGAGGAGTACGACCTCCGGCCGTTCGCCTCGGGGCCCTACAAGATCTCCGAGCACACGCCCGACAAGTCGATCACGCTGGTGAAGAACGAGAACTGGGACCCGAAGTCAGACTCGGTCCGGCACCAGTACGTCGACACCTTCAAGGTCGAGGTCGGCGTGCAGCCGACCCAGCAGTTCGAGCGTCTCATCCAGGCCAACGGTTCGGACGCCAGCGCGTTCACCCTGACCGAGCGCTTCGACTCGGCCACGGCGAACCGGGTCCTCAACGACCCGGCGCTCAAGGCCCGGGTCACCGACAGCATCGGACCGTACGCGAACTACTGGACCATCAACAACAAGCGCATCCCCGACAAGCAGGTCAGGCTCGCGCTGCTCACCGCCTTCCCCCGGCAGCAGGTGCGGCTGGCTGAGGGCGGCCCGGTCGCCGGCGACTTCTCCACGACTCTGAGCTCGCCGTCCCTGCTGGGCTGGAAGAAGTACCCGAGCCCGTTGGACAGCATCCCGCCGACCGGTGACCCGGAGAAGGCCAAGCTGATCCTGACGCAGGCCGGCAAGCTCGGCCAGACGATCGTCTTCGGTTACGGTGCCACCGCGGTTTCGCAGCAGCGCGCCGTGGCGGTCAAGGCGGGTCTGGAAGCGGCCGGCTTCAAGGTCGAACTGAAGGAACTCCCGGACAAGGAGTACCAGGACGTCGTCGCCAAGTTGGACAAGCCCTTCGACATCCACTGGAACGGCTGGGGCGCCGACTGGCCGACCGGAGCCACGGTCTACACCCCGGTCTTCGACGGCCGGCAGATCCGCGACAAGGGCCAGAACCTGGCGCTGTACAACAACCCCGCGGTGGACTCCGAGATCGACCGGATCATGAAGATCTCGGACCTGAAGGAACAGGGCGTCGAGTGGATGAAGCTTGACCAGAGAATCATGGAGGATATTCCGGTCATCCCGTACATCTACCAGCGGCACATGCTGATGTACGGCCCGAACGTGGGCGGTGCCCACAACGGTGGCTACGGCCAGATCGACCTGAACGACGTCTTCGTCAAGTAGCCGACTTTGTTGCGGACCACCGTGCGGACCGGGGACGACCGTCCCCGTCCGCGCCGTGGTCCGGGTGAAGTCCCGTTCTCCAGGCGCACGTTGTCGGGGCGGCCGGTCCGGAGGTGACCCCTCCGGACCGGCCCGCGCCGACGTCTCCGCGCCCGGTCCGGAGGAGAGCCGGTCCATGCTCCGATTCCTCACACGACGGCTGCTCGGTGTAGTCGTCATCCTGTTCATCATCAGCACCATCACGTTCTATCTGTTCTTCGCCTCCTCTGGTGCGGACGACGTCGTCACGTTGTCCTGCGGCAGGCAGTGCACTGATGCCACCCGCGAACTCATCAAGCACGACCTGGGTCTCGACAAGCCGTTGTACCAGCAGTACTGGACGTACATGGCGGGCATCTTCACCGGTCGGAACATCGGCAGCAAGATGTGCGAAGCGCCTTGTCTGGGCTACTCGTTCGCCAGCAAGCAACCGGTTACCACGGCACTCGTCGACCGGTTCCCGGTGACGATCTCCCTGGCCGTCGGCGCCCTGGTGATGATCCTGCTGTTCGGCATCACTCTGGGGACGATCGCAGCCCTGCGCCGCGGCGGGCTCGGCGACAAACTGGGGATGAGCGCTTCGCTGGTCCTCGTCTCCACCCAGATCTACGTTCTAGGGCCTTTCCTGACCTGGGTGTTCGTTAATCAGCTCGGTTGGCTTGACCGGCCGGTCTACCACAATTTCACCGACGGTCCAGGAGCCTGGTTCATCGGCCTCCTGCTCCCATGGTTCTGTCTCATGGCCATCTTCATGGCCTTGTACGCACGACTGACCCGGTCGACGATGATCGATGTCCTCAACGAGGACTTCGTCCGGACCTTGCGGGCCAAGGGGCTCGCACCTTGGCAGATCTACTTCAAGCACGCCTTCCGGGGGGCGATGAGCCCGATCGTCACCATCCTGGGTGTCGACTTCGGTGTCCTGCTCGGCGGCGCGATCATCACAGAATCGACCTTCAGCCTGCAGGGCGTCGGCATGCTCGCGGTGAACTCGGTGGTCAACTCCGACCTGCCCATGATGATGGGCGTGGTGCTGGTCGCCGCGACCATCACCGTGCTGGCGAACCTGGTCGTGGACATGCTGTACGCAGCCATCGACCCCCGTGTCCGGCTCGGCTGAACGGCGGAGACCTCCATGAACCTCAGTAAGAACGAATCCTCCGCAGGGGAGCCGGCCATGGAAGCAGTCGCAATCGAACCCGGCCTGCGCGGGGGTGCGACCGCAGAGCCGACCGGGGAGCCCCTCCTGGCCGTCCAGGACCTCAAAGTCCACTTCTCCACACACGACGGTGTCGTCAAGGCGGTGGACGGCCTGTCCTATGACGTCCAACGCGGGCGCACCCTCGGGATCGTCGGGGAGTCGGGGTCCGGAAAGAGCGTCGGTACGCTGGCGATCCTGGGTCTGCACAACCCGGACAAGACACATCTCGAGGGTGGGATCCGGTTCGACGGCAAGGAACTGGTCGGTCGCTCGGAGCGGGACATGCGCAGCCTGCGTGGCAACCGCATCTCGATGATCTTCCAGGACGCGCTCGCAGCCCTCTCCCCTTATTACACGGTCGGCGAGCAGATCATCGAGATGTACCGCCGCCACACCGGCGCCTCGCGCAAACAGGCCCGGGAACGCGCCATCGAGATGCTCGACCGCGTCGGCATCCCCAGCGCCAAGACCCGGGTGGACGACTACCCGCACCACTTCTCCGGCGGGATGCGGCAGCGCGCCATGATCGCGATGGCCCTGTCCTGTGACCCCGACCTGCTGATCGCCGACGAGCCGACCACCGCGCTCGATGTGACCATCCAGGCGCAGATCCTCGACCTGCTGCGGGACCTGCAGGAGGAGTTCGGTACGGGGATCATCTTCATCACCCACGACCTGAGCGTGATCGCCTCGATGGCGCACGACGTGCTGGTCATGTACGCCGGGCGGTGTGTCGAACGCGGCACCGTACGCGAGGTGTTGAAAGCCCCGAAGCATCCGTACACCTGGGGGCTGCTGTCCTCGATGCCGGATCTGGGGTCGGATGTGGACGTGCCGCTCAAGCCTGTGCGCGGCACTCCGCCGAGCCTGCTCTCGCCGCCGCCCGGCTGTCCGTTCAACCCCCGGTGCGACTACGTGGCCAAAGTCCCCGACGCCGCCTGTTCGACCGTACGCCCTGATCTGTTGCCGCTTGTCGGGCACGCGACTGCCTGCCACCTCACTTCCGAGGAGAAGCAGCAGGTGTTCACCGATGAGATCCGGCCACTGCTCGGCTGACCGACTGTCAGGAGACAGAAGAGATGGACAAGACAGTCACCAGCCCGGTGCTCGGCAAGCCGAAACTGACGGAAGCACTGCTTGAGGTCGATGGCCTGGTCAAACACTTCCCGGTCCGGAGTCACAGCATCTTCCGCAAATCAGCCGACGCCGTCCGGGCCGTCGACGGCATCAGCCTGACGCTCGACAAGGGGGAGAGCCTCGGACTGGTGGGAGAGTCCGGGTGCGGTAAGTCCACCACCGGCCGGCTCATCACCCGGCTGATCGACCCGACGGCCGGTCATATCCGGTACGAGGGGCGGGACATCGCCAGGCTCAGCCGCAAGCACCTCGCGCCGATCCGCTCCGAGATCCAGATGATCTTCCAGGACCCGTACTCCTCCCTGAACCCCCGGCACACCGTCGGTGCGATCGTCGCGGCACCGATGGAGATCAACAACATCAACCCGGAGGGCGGCCGGAAGAAGCGGGTCCAGGAACTCCTGGAGCGGGTCGGGCTGAACCCGGAGCACTACAACCGCTTCCCGCACGAGTTCTCCGGCGGGCAGCGGCAGCGCATCGGCATCGCCCGCGCGCTGGCTCTTGAGCCGAAGCTGATCGTGGCCGACGAGCCGGTGTCCGCGCTGGACGTGTCGATCCAGGCCCAGGTGGTCAACCTGCTCCAGGGGCTGCGCAACGACCTGGGTATCGCCTTCCTGTTCATCGCGCACGACCTGGCGGTCGTCAGGCATTTCTCCGAGCGCGTCGCGGTGATGTACCTCGGGAAGATCGTCGAGATCGCCGACCGGGATTCGCTGTACGGGAACGCGCACCACCCCTACACCCACACGTTGCTGTCCGCGGTCTGCGAGATCGACCCGGACAAGGCCGCGGCCCGGGTACGGGTGCGGGCCCGCGGTGAGGCGCCCAACCCGATCAACCCGCCGTCCGGCTGCCGCTTCCGGACCCGCTGTCCGCTCGCGCAGGAGATCTGCGCCGAGAAGGAGCCTCCACTGGTGTCGGTCGAGTCGCTGCTCGAAGGCCACAAGGTGGCGTGTCACTTCCCCGGTCCGCTGCTGAAGACCGCCGAGCTGGCGCATGACAGGATCCCGGCGCTGGCCGTCGAGACGGTGGCGCCCATCACGGGGGACGCCGCCACAGCGCCGTAGAAGTGCGCCGGTACGGCGGCCGGTTTCGGTGAGTACGTGCGGAGACCGGCGCTGCGATGGCGCTTGCCGTTGCCGTTTACGGGGCACGCGAGGCAGTGGGTTGGAGCTGGGAAGATCTCGCGGTGCGTGCCGGGATGACCGCCGGCGAGGTGGAACTGATCGAGGAGTCCGGAACAGTCCCTACGGTCGACCTTCTCGCCCGGCCGGCTCACGCGTTCAGCGCGGAGGTCGTCTTCAGCTACGACGATGACCGCACCCGGACCACTTTTACTCCGAAGGTCGCGGCGTAACCGTGGCGCCCACCAGGGGGGACGCGACTACCCCGACGGAGTAGTCGGGGACAGCGGCGAGGCACAGGGATCAGGAGCCCGTACGGTCGGATCTTTTATCCCTTTTCTATGCTCTTGACCAGGGGATATGTGCCGTGTATGGCAGATGGGTGTTATCTGAATGAGATCGCCCGGGGGGTTGGTCTTTGCCTGGCATTGACCAATAGTGAGAGGCGCTCCGCCCACAGGCCCGGGATCGCACGGCATTGAGCCGCCCCCGGACTGGCGGATGTGGTTGGCGTGTACCCCCTTCCAGGGCGGCCGTCCAGCTCACACCACCCGACGGTTTTTCCCGCAGGAGGATTCCCCATGCGTACACGTACGCGCTTCACCGGTATCGCCGGCCTGGCCGCGCTGGCGCTGACCGCGACCGCTTGCGGTGGCAGCAGTTCCAGCGGCTCGGGTGTCCCGGCCGGCTACTACACGGTGTCGAGCATCCAGCCGCAGAACCTGCTCCAGCCGGCCAACGCGAACGAGACCGGCGGCGGGTTCCCGCTGATGATGCTCTTCACCGGGCTTTTCGACTACGACAGCAAGACCGGTGCCACGGTTCCGGCGATGGCGGAGACCTTCGAGACGACCGACTCGCAGAACTACACCGTGAAGATCAAGTCCGGCTGGAAGTTCCACAACGGCGAGCCGGTCACCGCGAAGTCCTACGTGGACGCCTGGAACTTCGGCGCACTGAGCCCCAGCAAGCAGATCAACGCCGCGTGGTTCGCCGACATCGAGGGCTACGCCGACGTCCACCCGAAGGACCCGGACGGCAAGAAGGGCCCGCTCGAGGCCCCCGCGCCCACGGCCAAGGAGATGTCCGGGCTGAAGATCGTCGACGATCACACCTTCACCATCAAGCTGGTGCAGCCGGTCTCCTCCTTCAAGGCCAAGCTCGGTTACATCGTCTTTTCGCCGCTGCCCGCCGAGTTCTACAAGGACCCGGAGAAGTACGGCAAGGAGCCGATCGGCAACGGGCCGTTCAAGCTGGACGTCAAGAACGGCGGCTGGCAGCAGAAGAAGTCGATCACTATGCAGCGGTTCGACGAGTACCAAGGCGGTGACAAGGCGAAGTCGAAGGGCGCGCGCCTGGTCTTCTACACAACGCCGGACGCCGCGTACACCGCTCTGCGGGACCACAAGCTCGACGTGATCGACAAGATCCCGCCGATGGCGCTCAAGACCTTCAAGACCGACCTGGGCACCCGGGCGATCACCCAGCCGCAGCTGCGGATCCAGAAGATCGGCTTCCCGCTCTACGACCCGGCCTGGAAGGCACTCAAGGACGGCGCGAAGGTCCGGGAGGGCATTTCCCTGGCCGTCGACCGCGAGGGCATCGTCAAGTCACTGTTCAACGGGGACTACAAGCCGGCCACCGACTGGCTGGCGACGGGCCTGCCCGGCAACAGTGACGTCCTGGGTGAGACCGGCAAGTTCAACCCGGTCAAGGCCAAGGCCCTGATCGCGGAGGGCGGCGGCCTGCCCGGCGGCAAGATGACCATCGGGTACGGAAGCGACCGCGGCGACAAGACGTGGGCCGACGCGGTCTGCAACAGCATCAACCAGACCATGGGCGGCGAGGTCTGCGCGGGCAAGCCCTACCCGCTGTTCGCCGACCTGCGGCAGGACATCACCAGCAAGAAGATGACCTCGGCGTACTCCACCGCGTGGATGGGCGACTACCCGTTCCCGGACAACTTCCTGGCGGACATCTACAAGACCGACGCTCCGTCGAACGACACCACGTACTCCGACCCGGCCTTCGACAAGCTGACGAAGCAGGCGATGGCGGCCCCGGCCGAGCAGTCACTCCCGATCTGGCAGCAGGCCGAGCAGGAGCTGAAGAAGACCCTGCCGAGCATTCCGCTCTGGTACCACGTGACCAACGGTGGTCACTCGACGAAGGTCACCAACGTGCAGTACGACGCCTTCGGCCGTCCGGCGTGGTCTGAGATCACCAAGAAGTAGCGCGGTACCGGTAGTCCGTACGACGGCGGCCGGCTGGCGCCCCCGGTCCGGGGCGGCGGTCGGCCGTCACCAGTTCCGTCGCCGTTAAATATGGGCGATCCGGACATTTCATACGTGAATGATCTGAATCGATGCGGAACTGTCATCAAAACGGACAGTCTCGGGCAAGGTCGTAAATCGCTCGCTAGTGGGGAACCGTGGACATGCGGAGTGCATGGCATCTCGCACCCCTGTATGTGAAGGCAGGGCATGACTTCAACCGACGAAGGTAAGGTGAAAGGCCGTCGAGTCCGCATGTCGGACAAGGTCCGCCTGTAGTGGCGATCTTGGAAACGTGGATGTTACCGCCGCGTCGCGTAATCAACATGTCCATGCGGTGTGCTCAGGACTGATGACATCCAGTGATCGCGTTGCCATGATGTGTGGTGTGGTTACGTGCAACCGGTTGTTGAATCTGCCCAGGTCGCGCAGGGTGGGTCCGCGGCTGACGGTCGCTCGCGGGCGGCCTGGCCGCGACTGAATCCAGTCACTCTGCGTGCACTTTCCTGTCGCTGGAACTCAGTCTTAACCAACTGCTTATGTTTCGTTCATCGGACTGTATGCTCCGGTCAGCGGTACGACCTCCCCGAATGGTGCAGCTTGCGCACGAGTCCTGGGCGTCCGAAATATGAGACGCCCGTACGGCCTATGTGATCAAAATGCAATCTCCGACTTGTTGGATACAGCCATTCGGTGACGGATAGTAGACGCGCTTGTGCTCGGAACCAGGTCATGCGCTCGGGAGCGTTGACTCGCCGGGCAGGTGCGGTGGGGCTCATTGACGCTCACCGCTCCCACTTCCGTAGGTAAAGAAACAGGGGAGGCACCCATGCGCGGAAAGCGTGTGACATTGGTCGTCGGAGCGTCGGCACTCGCGCTCGCTGCGACGGCTTGTGGTTCGAGCAGCGGTGGCGGCGACAAGCTGCCCAAGGGCTACTACTCGGCGAGCAGCACCCAGCCGCAGAACCCGATCCAGCCGGCGAACGCCAACGAGACCGGTGGCTCGTACGCGCTGGACGTGCTCTTCCGCGGTCTCTACAGCAATGATGAGAAGACCGGCGCGCCGGTCCCGGCCATGGCCGCGGACTTCCAGACGACGGACAACACCAACTTCACCATCAAGATCAAGACCGGCTGGACCTTCCACAACGGCGAGCCGGTCACGGCCAAGTCGTTCGTGGACGCCTGGAACTGGGGCGCGCTCGCCACCAACAAGCAGATCAACGCTTCCTGGTTCGCCGACATCGAGGGCTTCGACGCGGTTCACCCGTCGGCCCCGAAGGACGCACCCAAGGACGCGGCCCCGCCGGCCCCGACCGCGCAGACCATGACCGGTCTGAAGGTCGTGGACGACACCACCTTGACGGTGAAGCTTTCCACCCCGGTCGCCTCCTTCAAGGCGAAGCTGGCGTACAACGTCTTCTCCCCGCTGCCCTCGGCGTTCTTCAAGGACCCGGAGAAGTTCGGCAAGGAGCCGGTCGGCAACGGCCCGTTCGAGCTGGACAAGAAGAACGGCGGCTGGAACCAGAAGAAGTCCATCACCGTCAAGCGCTACGACAAGTACGCCGGTGAGGACAAGGCGAAGGCCGCGGGTGTCCGTCAGGTGTTCTACACCGGTTACGACGCCGCCTACGTCGCGCTGCTCGACAACAAGCTCGACGTGATCGACCAGATCCCGACGTCGGCGATGACCAAATACAAGAAGGACCTGGGCGACCGCGCGATCACCTCGACGCAGCTGGCCCTCCAGAAGATCGGCTTCCCGCTGTACGACCCCGCGTGGAAGGCGCTGCCGGACGGTGCCAAGGTCCGCCAGGGCATCTCGATGGCCATCGACCGTGAGGCCATCCTCAAGGGGGTCTACCAGAACGACCGCCCCGCGGCGATCGACTGGCTGGCCCCGGGCATCCCGGGCCACACCGACGTGCTTGGTGAGTTCGGCAAGTTCGACGCCAAGAAGGGCGCCGCTCTCATCAAGGAGGGTGGCGGCATCCCCGGCGGGAAGCTGACCATCTCGTCGAACGCCGACGGTCCGCACAAGACCTGGATCGACGCGGTCTGCCACAACTTCAACCTCAACACGGGCATCCCGTGTGAGGGCAAGATGTACCCCGAGTTCGCGTCGTTCCGTACGGACGTGACGAAGAGCAAGATGACCTCGGCGTACCGAACCGGCTGGAAGGGTGACTACGCGTACCCGGACAACTTCCTCGCCGACATCTACAAGACCGGCGCCTCCTCGAACGACTCCAAGTACAGCGACGAGAAGTTCGACGCGCTGACCAAGCAGGCCTCCGCGGCGACCAACAGCGATGAGGCCGTCAAGCTGTGGCAGGACGCCGAGCGTGAGCTCGTCAAGACCATGCCGTCGATCCCGCTGTGGTATTACGCCACCACCGCCGGTTCCTCGACCAAGGTGAGCAACGTCAGCTTCGACGTCTTCGGTGTCCCGATGTGGACCCAGATCACCGTCAAGTAAGCACGGTGTAAGCACGTTCTCAGCCCGGCCGGGGGGTTATACCTCCGGCCGGGCTGCGTTCCGAGCCATACCGAAACGGACCCGCAAAACGGGCGAGAATCGTGGGTAAGGGACAATACTGATCACCTGGCCGGCGATGTCTGGAAACAGGCCGCGTCGGCTGTGGCGCGGCAGCCGGGCGGACCGGCCGGCTATGACTGCAGGAGGGTATGTATGGGGCGATATGTCGTGCGACGACTGCTCCAGATGATCCCGGTGTTCATCGGGACAACGTTCTTGATCTATTTCATGGTCTACAAACTTGGTGGCGACCCCATCTCGGCCATGTTCGGGGACAAGGCGGTGGATCCGTCCTTCGTGGCGGAGATGCGCAAGCAGTTTTATCTGGACCAGCCTCTGCTCTTGCAGTACTGGCACTACATCTCCGGCTTGGTGCAGGGCGACTTCGGTATCAGCTTCTCCGGCCTTCCAGTCTCCGAGGAACTGGCGATCGCGTTCCCGGTCACGATCAGGCTCGCCCTGCTGGCCTTCGCGATCGAGATCGTCCTGGGCATCGGCCTCGGTCTGCTCGCCGGCCTCAAGCGCGGCAAGCTCATCGACTCGATCGTGCTCATCGGCACGCTGGTCATCTTGTCGGTCCCGGTCTTCGTGCTCGGCTTCATCCTGCAGTACGGGCTGGGCCTGAAGTGGGGTGTCTTCGAGGCCACCGCCCAGGTCGGCACGCCGACCTGGGGCCAGCTCATCCTCCCGGCCATCGTGCTCGCCGGTCTGTCGATGGCGTACGTCGCCCGGCTGACCCGCACCAGCGTCGTGGAGAACATGCGCGCGGATTACGTCCGTACCGCCACCGCGAAGGGGCTTCCCCGCCGCCGTGTCGTCACGGTCCACCTGCTGCGCAACTCGCTCATCCCGGTCGTCACCTTCCTGGGCGCCGACCTGGGCGGCCTGATGGCCGGTGCGATCGTCACCGAGGGCATCTTCAACGTCGACGGCGTCGGCCGCCTGATCTACCTGGCGGTCACCAAGCACGAGTCGGCCACCGTCGTCGGCGCGGTCGCGGCCCTGGTCATCATCTACATGGTGATGAACCTGATCGTCGACCTGCTGTACGCCGTCCTGGACCCGAGGATCCGGTATGCCTGAGAACCATAAGAAGTCCGGCGAACAGCTTCCGGTCGGCAGCGCCGACCAAGCCCTGACCTCGGCAGTGGGGGAGAACCCCGCCACCGCCCTGGCCGCCGAAGAAGGCACCACGCTGACGAAGGCGGGCCCGCGTACGGAGCCCTCCACATCGGCGGAGCCCGCCGCCGCGGCCCAGCAGGCCCGCAGCGCGTGGGGCGAGGCCTGGCGCGAGATGCGCCGCTCGCCCAAGTTCTGGATCTCGGCGTTCCTGATGGTCGTGATCCTGGTGATGGCCGCCTGGCCCTCGCTGTTCACCGGCGCCGACCCGAAGTTCTGCCCGATCCAGGAGACCAACCTGGGCTCGTCCGACGGGCACCTGTTCGGCACCACAGTCCAGGGCTGTGACGTCTACGCCCGGACCATGTACGGTGCCCGCGCCTCGATCATGGTCGGTGTCGGCACCACCCTGTTCATCGTGGTTTTCGGCACCCTCGTCGGCGCCCTCGCCGGTTACTTCGGCGGCTGGGTCGACGCGATCCTGGCCCGCTTCACCGACATCTTCTTCGGCATCCCGACGATCCTCGGCGCCCTGGTGTTCATGAACGCCTTCAAGGACGACCGCGGTGTGCTCACCGTCTGCACCGCACTCGGTGTCTTCGGCTGGATGCAGGTCACCCGCATCATGCGCGGTTCGGTCATCACGACCAAGGAGAACGACTACGTGACCGCCGCCCGAGCCCTGGGCGCCGGGACCAGCCGGATCATCACGAAGCACATCCTGCCGAACTCCATCGCCCCGGTGATCGTGGTGGCGACCATCTCGCTGGGCACCTTCATCGCCGCCGAGGCCACGCTGTCCTTCCTGGGCATCGGGCTCCCGTCGTCGATCGTCTCGTGGGGTGGCGACATCTCCAACGCGACGACCGTGATCCGCGACGCCCCGGCCCAGCTGTTCTGGCCGGCCGCGTTCCTCTCGGTGACCGTGTTCAGCTTCATCCTGCTCGGCGACGTGGTTCGCGACGCCCTCGACCCGAAGCTCCGTTGAGGTGGGTGGCACAGTGACGACCGAAACTCTCGCGAAGGACGCAGTGAAGGACGCCGCGGCCGCTCCGCTGCTCGAGGTCGACAACCTGTTCGTGGAGTTCCACACCCGCGACGGTGTGGCCAAGGCGATCAACGGTGTCTCGTACGCCGTGAACGCCGGTGAGACCCTCGCCGTCCTCGGTGAGTCGGGCTCCGGTAAGTCCGTGACCGCCCAGGCGATCATGGGCATCCTCGACATGCCGCCGGGGAGGATCCCCTCCGGGGAGATCCGCTTCCACGGCAAGGACATGCTCCGCATGTCCGAAGAGGAGCGCCGGAAGATCCGCGGCCAGAAGATCGCGATGATCTTCCAGGACGCGCTCAGCGCCCTGAACCCGGTCTACTCGGTGGGCTTCCAGCTCGGCGAGATGTTCCGGGTGCACCGTGGCATGTCCCGCAAGGACGCGAAGGTCAAGGCCGTCGAGCTGATGGACCGGGTGCGTATCCCGGCCGCCAAGGAGCGGGTCAACGACTACCCGCACCAGTTCTCCGGCGGTATGCGCCAGCGCATCATGATCGCCATGGCGCTGGCCCTGGACCCCGAGCTGATCATCGCGGACGAGCCCACCACGGCCCTCGACGTGACGGTGCAGGCGCAGATCATGGACCTGCTCGCGGAGCTGCAGCGCGAGTCCAACATGGGTCTGATCCTGATCACCCACGACCTGGGTGTGGTCGCGGACGTGGCCGACAAGATCGCGGTGATGTACGCGGGCCGGATCGTCGAGCAGGCACCCGTACGGGAGCTGTACGCCAACCCGTCGCACCCGTACACCAAGGGCCTCCTCGAGTCGATCCCGCGCTTGGACCAGAAGGGCCAGGAGCTCTACGCGATCAAGGGCCTGCCGCCGAACCTGATGCGCATCCCGTCCGGGTGCGCGTTCAACCCGCGGTGCCCGTACGCGCAGGACATCTGCCGTACCGACACCCCGCAGCTGCTTGAGGTCACCTCCGGCCGCGGCAGCGCCTGCCACTTCTCGAAGGAGGTCCTCGATGGCAGCCTCGTCTAACCCGGCCAAGGGTGAGCCGATCCTGCAGGTCAGGGATCTGGTCAAGCACTACCCGATCACCCAGGGCATTCTCTTCCAGAAGAAGGTCGGCGCGGTCAAGGCCGTCGACGGCGTGACCTTCGACCTGTACAAGGGCGAGACGCTCGGCGTCGTCGGTGAGTCAGGCTGTGGCAAGTCCACGGTGGCGCGGCTCCTGATGAACCTGGAGAAGGCCACCGCCGGCCAGGTGCTCTACAAGGGTGAGGACATCTCCAAGCTGTCCGGCAAGGCCCTCAAGGCCGTCCGCCGGAACATCCAAATGGTGTTCCAGGACCCGTACACCTCGCTCGACCCGCGGATGACCGTCGGCGACATCATCGGTGAGCCGTACGACATCCACCCGGAGGTCGCGCCCAAGGGCGAGCGCAAGGCCAAGGTCCAGGAGCTCCTGGAGCTGGTCGGGCTGAGCCCGGAGCACATCAACCGCTACCCGCACCAGTTCTCCGGCGGTCAGCGGCAGCGCATCGGCATCGCCCGCGGTCTGGCCCTGAACCCCGAGATCATCGTGGCGGACGAGCCGGTGTCCGCGCTGGACGTCTCCGTCCAGGCGCAGGTCATCAACCTGTTCGAGAAGTTGCAGGACGAGCTGGGCCTGTCGTACGTGTTCATCGCGCACGACCTGTCGATCGTCCGGCACATCTCGGACCGTGTCGCGGTGATGTACCTCGGCCGGATGGTCGAGATCGGCACCGACGAGCAGATCTACGAACACCCGACGCACCCGTACACCCAGGCGCTGCTCTCCGCGGTTCCGGTGCCGGACCCGGCGGGCCGGGAGACACGCGAGCGGATCATCCTGACCGGAGACGTGCCGTCGCCGGCGAACCCGCCGTCCGGCTGCCGTTTCCGTACGCGCTGCTGGAAGGCCGAGGACATCTGCGCGGAGCAGACACCGGAGCTGATCATCCCGGTCGGGATGCTGGACCTCGCGGCCCACCCGAGCCGCTGCCACTTCGCCGAGGACAAGGACATCGTCGGCGTAGCGTGATGCTTCGAGTACGCGAAGGGGCCCCGGACCGGTTCACTGGTCCGGGGCTCTTTTTCATACTTTGAGGTGTATTGGCGTAGTCCAGCGTGCAGGGCTGTGGATCATGTGGGAAATTCGTACTAATTGTCCGAATTCTTACTGTGAGGCCTCACGATGAGACGTCCCACCGTCCGGTACACGGCACCACTCGTCGTGGTCTCGGCAATCGCGCTGGTCGCCACCGCCTGCGGCGGTGGTGGAAGCACCGACTCCCTGCCCAAGGGGTACTGGACGGCGTACGGCTCCCAGCCGCAGCGGCCGATCCAGCCGGCCAACGCCATGGAGACCGGCGGGTCCTACGCGCAGAACCTGATGTTCCGGGGTCTGTACACGTACGACGAGAAGACCGGCGGCCCGGTCCCCGCGCTGGCGGCGGACCTCCAGAGCACGGACAACCAGAACTTCACCATCAAGGTGAAGCCCGGCTGGACCTTCCACAACGGCGAGCCGGTCAACGCCAAGTCTTTCGTGGACGCGTGGAACTGGGGCGCCAACGCGGCGAACAGTCAGATCAACTCCTCCTGGTTCTCCATCTTCGAGGGTTACGACGTCGTGCACCCCAAGGACCCGGACGGCGAGGAGGGCGCGCAGAAGCCGCCCGCGCCCACGGGCAAGGAGATGTCCGGGCTCAAGGTCGTCGACGACACGACGTTCACGGTGAAGCTGTCCCAGCCGGTGGCCTCGTTCCAGGCGCGGCTTCCGTACACCGCCTACAACCCGCTGCCGCAGGAGTTCTACAAGGACCCGGCGAAGTACGGCAAGACGCCGATCGGCAACGGTCCGTTCGAGATCGACACCAAGAACGGCGGGTGGGCGCAGAAGAAGTCCATCACCGTCAAGCGCTACGACAAGTACGCCGGTGCCGACAAGGCCAAGTCGGCCGGCGGCCGACTGGTGTTCTACACCGGCTACGACGCTGGTTACGTCGCGCTGATGGACAACAAGCTGGACGTGATCGACCAGATCCCGATCGCGGCGAGCACCAAGTACAAGCAGGACCTCGGTGACCGGGCGGTGGCCCAGCCGCAGCTCGGCATCCAGAAGATCGCCTTCCCGCTCTACAACGCCGAGTGGAAGAAGCCGGAGAAGGCCAAGGTCAGGCAGGGCCTCTCGATGGGCATCGACCGCGAGGCGATCCTCAAGGCGCTCTACCAGAACGACCGTCCGGCCGCCGTCGACTGGCTCGCCCCGGGCATCCCCGGCCACAAGGACGTCCTGGGTGAGGTCGGCAAGTTCGACCCGGTCCGGGCCAAGGCGCTCATCGCCGAGGGCGGCGGCGTCCCTGGCGGCAAGGTGCAGATCGCCTCGAACGCCGACGGTCCGCACAAGGTGTGGATCGACGCGGTGTGCAACAGCATCAGCGCCAACCTCGGGGTCCCCTGCGAAGCCAAGATGTACCCCGAGTTCGCCAGCTTCCGTGACGACGTCACGAACAGGAAGTTGGGTTCGACGCTCTTCCGTACGGGCTGGAAGGGCGATTACGCCTTCCCCGACAACTTCCTCGCCGACATCTACATGACCGGCGCGGCGGCCAACGACTCCACGTACTCGAACAAGACCTTCGACGACCTGGCCAACCAGGCGATGGGTGCCCCGAACGAGGCGGCCGCGCTGACGCTGTGGCAGGACGCCGAGAAGGAGCTCGTCCGCGACCTCCCGACGATCCCGCTGTGGAACTACGCGACGACTGCGGGATATTCGAAGAACGTGACGGACGTACGGTACGACGCGTACGGAACGCCGGTCTGGACGGACATCACCAAGAAGTAGTTTTCGCGACGCTTGTCGGCCCCGGTCCCGCAGCTGCGGGACCGGGGCCGACAAGCGTCGCAGAAGCGTGTGGTAACACGGGGGGGTTGGTGGTTTAAGGGCCTACACATACCGGAAGTACACACCCCTGGGGTGGTG
>NZ_JBXAWK010000056.1:0-41792 GCF_057291755.1 Kitasatospora sp. UYEF31 | reverse complement strand
CCTGTCCACCGCCCGCAAGCACGGACTCAACCCGATGACGGTCCTCCGCGACCTGTTTGCCGGGAACGTCTGGCTGCCCGCTCACGCCTGATCAGGCACCTGAGTAGTTACCGCCAAACAATGCATGACAAAGCTCGGCTTTCCGCTCAGAGACCGCCCCGACGGATTTTACGCAGCTTTGCAGTACGGACTGGAGAGCAATTCGACGGTCGCGATGGGGGTAATAGACTCGGAGGCTGCGGAAAAATACGGATACAGTGAGGATCCAAAATCCAAGCCCCCGGCCGCAGTGACTGATCCCATAAACAGCCTTTCTGTCGAGGCGAAAGACATCTACTATGGCCGCGGTGAAACAACCACGAGCGTCAACATTCCCCCCGGAGGCTGTGCCGGACAGGCTCGAAACATCGTACTCGGCATCTCTCCCGTTCCAGTGAAGATCGATGCATCGAAGGCCACCCCGCCAGCGCCGGGCAGCTACCAGAATGCACAGATCGACTTGGCCAACGTTGAGCATGAGATCCAGTCGGACCCGCGCTACACGGCAACAGGGAAACTCTGGTCCAGCTGCATGGCAGAAGCCGGATACAAGTACAAATCATTTCTCGATGATAAGAAATTCAAAAACAAGAACGCGGAAATAGCCGCAGCCGCTACCGACGTAAAATGCAAGGAGAAGGTTAATTTCGGTGGAATGTGGCTGACTCTCTCAAAGGAGTACCAGGAGAAGCGGATCGAACGCTTCGCCGAGTCTTACGCGAGCGAGAAACTTAAACGCGAAGAGGATCTCCGCCGCGCTGAACGCGTCCTGTCAAGCGCTGTGAAGTATCAGCAGTAGAGCCGCAGAAGACGTGTCCCGCGCAACCTCATGAACACCCCCAGTCGGCTACATCGAGGACTTAGACCGACAGTCAGCCTGACTGTTCATCAGATGACTGTCGGTACGCACCGTCCGCGTCAACGGAGGAGCTCAACCCATGTCCGACCTCCGTGAGGAACAATCATCCCCACCTGACCCGACATCCTTCACCCACCGCAGACGGCGCGCCCTCATCGTCATCACCACAGTGGCGGTGCTGCTCGCCGGTGCCGGAATCGCCGCTTCGCAGGTCCTGAAGTCCCCCGCGCAGAAAGCCGCGGACTCCAAGGCCCCGGCGCCGTCCGTTATCACGGCAACTGTTGAAAAGCGCCGGCTGTCCGACACGGTCATCCTGCGCGGGCAGGTCACCGCGGCACAGTCGGTGAACGTCTCCCCGCAGAGTGCCGGAACCTCCGGAGGAAGCGAGGCGGGAAAGCCCGTCGTCACCGGAGTCCGAACAAAAGCCGGAGAAGTCGTGAAGTCCGGTCAGGTGCTGATCGAGGTTTCCGGTCGGCCCGTCTTCGTCCTCCAGGGCGCACTGCCGGTCTACCGCGACCTCAAGCCCGGCGCCGAGGGCAAGGACGTGGAACAGCTCCAGGCCGCCCTGACGAACCTGGGGTTTCCCAGCGGTCGTGACCGCAGGGGTCTCTACGCGGACGGCACCAAAGCGGCGGTCTCGGATTTCTACAAGTCGATCGGCTACGAAGCTTCGGGATCAGCCGCGTCCGTCACCGAACAGGTGACCGCTGCCGAGGACCGGGTCACCCAGATGAAACGTGCGCAGACCCAGGCCAAAGACGCCCTCACGGAGGCCCGGCGAGTGGCCGCCGACGCGAAGAAGGCACCGGTCGGGTCCTCTGCCGGACCCACGACGGGTTCGCCTGCGCCGAGCTCTGGAAAAGCCGACTCCGCAGGAACGGGTTCCACCACTGGCCCCGGTTCGAGTGCGCCGGGGAGCGGGGCCGATCCGGTGAAGGCCGCGGAGCAGCAACTGACCTACGCGACTGAGGACCTGAAGAAGGCCCAACAGCGGTTGTCGGACCTTCGTGTCACGTCGGGGGCCGGCGTGCCGGCCGCCGAGGTGGTCTTCCTGAGCGGTTTCCCCGCCCGGGTCGACGCCGTGAACGCCGTCGTCGGCGGGAAGGTCGAGGAGAAGGCCGTCACCCTCTCAGCCGGGGAGCTGATCATCCGTGGCCGTCTCGCCGCCCATGAGAAAGGTCTGGTCCGTCCTGGGATGGCGGTTCAAATCCTCTCCGACATCAGCGGTGCGAAGTCGGAGGCCGCGGTGAGTTCCGTGGCTGACACTCCGGGTAAGGCCGCTGGAGGTTCCGGGTCCGGCGGGCAGGACAAGGGAGGCGAACCCGATGGTCCGGGCAGTTCCGCCGCCGGCACCTACGAGCTCGTCGTCGCGCCCAAGACGCCGCTCGATCCGAAGCTGGCCGGCCAGGACGTCCGCCTGACCGTCGAAGCCGCCTCCTCGGACGGTGAAGTCCTGGTGGTTCCCCTGTCAGCGGTGTCGGCCTCCGCTGACGGCCTCACCGTGGTCACCGTGGTTGAACCAGACGGCTCCCAGCGCCGAGTCGAGGTGCGGCCCGGCACCAGCGGTGACGGCTTCGTCGAAGTCGCCCCGGTGGGCGGGGCCTCGCTCACCGAGGGCACGAAGGTGCTCGTCGGCCGTGCGGAGTCCCGCGGGGACGGCCCGGAGAACCCGGATGCCACCGGCGGGGCGGTGAAATGAGCCACTACGCACCCGAAGCAGGCTCTGCCGATATGGCGGAGCTTCCTCGGACACCTGTCATCGAATTCACCCAGGTCGCCCTGAGCTACCCAGGGACGCCACCCGTCCACGCTCTCCGCGTCTGTGACCTGACCATCGCTCCGGGAGATTACGTCACCATCGTCGGGCCGTCCGGATCAGGCAAATCTACGTTCCTCAACATCGCCGGTCTGCTGGACCGCCCCACCAAGGGAACGTACTTCCTGGACGGGATCGATACCGGCGCGCTGGTGGAATCCGACCGTACGGCCCTTCGTGGATCACGCGTGGGTTTTGTCTTCCAGTCCTTCCATCTGCTGCCCCATCGCTCCGCGTGTGAGAACGTCGAGCTGGCGATGATGTATCAGGGAGGCCCGCGCGTCACCGCCGCTCAGCGGCGTGCCCGGGCCCGCGAGTCGCTCGACCTCGTGGGGCTCTCACACCGGTTCGAACACTCGCCCACCTTGCTTTCCGGTGGCGAGCGCCAACGGGTGGCGATCGCCCGGGCTCTGGTCGGCCGCCCCAGCCTGCTGTTGTGTGACGAACCAACCGGCAACCTCGACTCGGTCACCACCGAGTCCGTCCTGGCCCTGCTCGACGAACTCCACACCGCCGGGATGACCTTGCTTGTCATCACCCACGAGGAGGCGGTCGCCGCACGTGGCGACCGTACGCTGACCATTCGCGACGGATTCCTGAGCGAGCAGGGAACGGGAGCCCGATGACTGCGGTCCGCCCTCCACGCGGCCTTCGGCGGACACCGTTCCGGAAAACCCCGAAGCGCACCATCGTGCGGTCCAGGTTCCGGATCCCGGACCTCTTGGCCGAAGCCCTCGCCGGAATGCTGCAACGTCCCGCCCGTTCGGTCCTCACCGCCCTCGGCACCGTGCTCGGGGTGGGGACCTTCGTCGCCATCCTGGGTCTGACCGCTACCGCGTCGAGTCAGATTTCGGACCGCTTCAACGTCCTCACGGCCACCGAGGTCACGGTCGACGACACCGGCGGCGACGATGCGGAGCACGTCTCACTTGCGTTCCCCCCCGATGCGGAACAGCGGGTCCGCGCGCTGAACGGCGTCGAGGACGCCGGCGTCTACTGGTCGGTCCCGCTCCCCGAAGGGGCCTCCACTCGGTCCGCACCGGTCGGCGAGACCGCCGACGGCCAGCGGGTACCCGTCGTCGCGGCTTCCTCGGGGGTCCTGGCCGCCGCCGGTGCCAAAATCCAGTCCGGGAGGGTGTACGACGCGTTCCACGATTCCCGCGCCGATCCCGTGGCGGTCATCGGCGCGGCGATGGCCGCCCAGTTGGGCATCACCACCCTGGAAACGAACCCGGCCATCTTCATCGGCGATACGCCGTTCACAGTCGTCGGCATAATCTCCGGCACCGACCGGAAGGCCGATCTTCTGCTTTCCGTCATGGTCCCCCGGACCACAGCGGAGCGGATCTGGGGACCACCGTCCAGCAGCAACCGGGCCCACATGCTCATCAACACCCGGCTCGGTGCGGCCCAGCAAGTCGCAGTAGAGGCCGTGATCGCGCTGCGTCCGGAGCACCAGGACTACTTCAAGGCGATTCCCCCGCCCGACCCGCGATCGCTGCGTGAAAACGTCACCACCGACCTCGGAGCGCTCTTCCTGCTCCTGGCCGGCATATGCCTGATCATCGGAGCGGTGGGAATCGCGAACACCACCCTGGTCGCGGTCATGGAACGCACCCACGAGATCGGTCTGCGCCGCGCTCTGGGGGCCAGGGGCCGTCACATCGCCGAGCAGTTCCTCTGCGAGTCGGCCGTACTCGGTGCCTTCGGCGGCCTGATAGGCACTTCTCTCGGCACGGTCACCATCATCGCTGTGGCGACCGTCCAGAAATGGACTCCGGTGGTCGAGCCGGCGACGATCGCCGTCGCGCCCCTCATCGGCGTGGTCACGGGTCTTCTGGCGGGCTTGTATCCCTCGTGGCGGGCCGCCCGGGTGGAGCCCGTCGAAGCGCTCCGCCGCTAGTACTCCAGCCGGACTTTGTCATTTCCGCCAACTCGTCCAGCTCCGCGCGGCGCGCGGCGATCCGCTCTGCGATCTCGGTGTCCGACATGCCCGGAGCGTAGAAGCGGTGCCGGTCGTAGCGGACAGGAACCCGCGAACCGACCCTGCCGGACGATCTACATGACAGACTCCCGCCGACCACCAGCACGAGTTCTCGTACGGACCATCACGCAACCATCCTGACCAGCAATTTCAAGATGGCGACAGCTCAGTCAAGTTCGCAACGCTAAGAGAACTCCTTGTGGAGACCTGAGCTCGAAAGACCTGGGGACCAGACATCGCCTGGTCCCCCTAGGCCGCCAAGTCTTCGTCGCCTGATCCGGCACGGGCACGCCGCATCGCCTTGCCCGCCGCGGTGGTGAAGGCAGGAGACAAAGCGGGTTGGGAGGCACTGGCCGCCACACTCCGGCAGGTCGAATTTCTTCTGCACCCTCTATCGCCTGGAGGCGCGACTCATACCTGCCTGACAGCTGCAAGCAGAGCGTCCGTGTCCAGCAGGTCGGGAAGAACGATGTCCGCACCGGCGTGAAGGAGTTGGGATCCGTTGGTCGTACCAAGACGTGATGCCGACGACGTACGCGCCGCCTTCACAGCCGGTGCGGACATCCTCAAGGGAGTCGCCGATGATGACGGTGTTATCCGGAGTGAAAACAGTGTTGTGGCGTTCTCCGGCACGTCGCTGAGCAACGGCGACCAAGTGGGAGCGTTCAGCGTCGTCGCTGGAGTAGCCGCCAAGGTCGACGTCGACGTACGAGGTCAGACCGAAGACATCAAGCTTGATCACCGCGCTGGCTTTGAGGTTGCCCGAGACGATGGTGGGCACCAGTTTCGGGTCGGCTTCGACGGCTTTGAGCGCCTCGACCGCGCCGGGCATCAACACGCCGTCGGTTCGCAGCTGTTCGGCGTATCCGGCCAGCACCTGTGGCATCCGGTCGAGCACCTTGGGGAGAAGTTCGTCGGCTTGGTCCTCAGGGACGCCGTTCTCAGTCAGCAGGGACCGGGCGGCGCGAGCCATGGTGAAGCCGGTACCGCGTTCGGGCAGTTGCTCGGCGGGGCGACCGACGATCTCCGCGAAGACGTCGCGGTATACCTGCTGGTCCGTGTGTCCGACGTACAGCAGAGTCCGGTCGATGTCCCACAGGACGAGGATGGGCGTCGTTGTCACCGGAAGGTGCCCTTCACGTAGCTCAAGGCAGGTTAGGAAGGGCAGAACGGCGGCAGCAGCATCGCGTCGTAAACCGGGGACTCCGGGGCGTGCTTTATCCGGCCGATGATCTCGTAGCCCCAGCGCAGGTAAGCCTCGTGCGCGGGCTCGTTGTCGATGATGCACGTCAGCGCCGTCCACGGTTCGGCCCGTCCGGCGACGACCTCGTTATGGAGCTTGCGCCCGACACCGTGATTGGCGTGCGCGGGGCGAGTCATGATCTCCCGCAGCCAGAACACCCGGCCCTCCTCGGCCGCGAGAAGCGCCGCCTCGGGCCGCGCAGTGCCCAGCGAGGTCCACCACGGCTTGTCGGCGGGCAGCGTCACACCGTGGACGTAGCCGACGAGCTGCGTGTCGATACGCGCGGTGACAGTCTCGAAGCCCTTCATCTCCAGCGCGGCCTCCAGCCTGTCGGCGTAGGTGGCGACGGAGAAGAACGGATCGCCGATGTACGGCGGCACGTCGTACACCTCGGCATAGACGTCGACGAGTTCGCTGAAGATCTCCTTAGCGGAGTGCGGGTCGTGGTGCTGCAGGTCAACGTCCGTCACAGGGACTTCCTCTCGGGTGTGGTCAGGCGTACTGAGCGAGCTGTTCGGCCATGTCCCGGGCCGGCGCATGTGTGCGATGCCGGGCCAGGCCCTCGCCGACCAGAACGAGCTGCTTCACGTTGCGGGCCGAACTCATCCCGCCCTCAACCAGCCGCAGTGACTCCTCGGCGGCGGCGATCGTCCGATCCAGGTCTCCCCCGCCGAGTGCTCCGTGGGCCAGGCGGGCCAGGCACATCCCGCGGTTGCGGAAGTGGTCGATGTCCTGGAGCGCGGCGGAGTGGCCGAGGAGCGTCACGGCCCGCTGGTGCTGGCCCAAGTCGAGGCGGCACATGCCTTCCAGGCAGGTCAGTTCGGCTTCGTTGAGGAAACCGGCCCAGTCCGGGTCGCGCTGGCTGGTGCCGCGCTCGAAGTGGTTCCAGGCCCGCTTGATGGCGGTGTTGGTGGAGAACTCGTCGCCGAGCCGGGCGTGGCCGTGGGCTTCGCGGATGGCAAGTAGGGCGCCGACCCGCAGGCCGGGCTGTCCGGGGGCGGCGGAGGCAGGGGACATCCAGGGCAGGTGTTGTCCGGCGGCGGCACCGCCTAAAACGGCGGCTCAGGCGGTGAGGACTTGACGGCGGTTCACGGGTGCGCGGTTCTCGGCTTCCGGGCGTACGACGGTCAGGGCCGGGCCGACGGACTCCGCTGGGGTGAAGCCCAGTTCGGTGACCGGTTGGCCGTAGAACCGTTCTAACGGTTTGCGGTGGTCGGCGTGGGGCCACGGTGGGCTTCCCGACTCCCAGCGCCGGTACTGCCGGGGGCTGACCGACAGCCGCCGGGCGAGCGCGCCGACCTTGAACCGGCCCAAACCTCCCCCAACCCACCCCACCACCCGCCCAGCCGCTAATTCGGGACGAAGAGGCCGTGGGTTCAAATCCCGCCACCCCGACTCGGAAGTTATGCAGGCCAGAGGCCCCACCGGAGAAATCCGGTGGGGCCTCAGCTGCCACAGTCCGACGCCCAGCGCGGCGAGCCCGACCACCGAACCGGCCACGCCCGCCACCTGGTTCGACCGTTCCAGGTCCGCGGCCGAGACCCACACCACCAGCCCGACCGCCGCCAGGCCTCCGGCGACAGCCAGTGCCCACCAATACGTTCTCGCCCATCCCGTCATCAGGCCATCGTCCACCCCGCCCCAAGGGCAGACCTGTGAAACTGTTCGGTTCGACCCGAGCCGGCAGGTCACCGCGGCTCTTCGGCGGCGTCGACCAGCAGCCCGGACAGGTGCGGGAAACGAGCAGCCTTGGGGACTCGGTATCGCGGGGTGCTGAAGAACGGTTTCAGGTGCGGGCCAGCGCGGCGGTGATGAAGCGGGCGGCGCGGTCGATGGCCGCGTCGGCCTCGTCCAGATGCCCCTCGAAGGCGTGGAAGACGTGGGGGACGTCTGCGGTGATGTCGAGCTGGACGTCGACCCCGGCCGCAGCCGCCCGGACTGCGAACCGGGTGGAGTCGTCCAGCAGGACCTCGTTGGAGCCGGCCTGGAGCAGGAGCGGGGGCAGCCCGGTCAGGTCGGCGTGGCTGGCTGGGCTCAGCAGCGGCTGGCGGGGGTCCTGTCCGGCCAGGTAGTGGGCGAAGAGGAGGGTCAGGTCCGCGCGGGTGAAGAGCGGGTCGGCGTCGTGCTTGGTGGTCATGCTCTCGCCCGAGAGGGTGGCGTCCAGGGCCGGGGAGAAGGCGACCGCGGCGGCCGGCATCGGCAGTCCGTCCTCGCGGGCGGTGAGCAGGGTGGTGACGGCGAGGCCGCCGCCGGCCGACTCCCCGGCCAGGACGATCTGCTCGGCCGGAACGCCCTGGCCCAGGAGGTCGCGGTAGGCGGCGAGGCCGTCGTCGACGGCGGCGGGGAAGGGGTGCTCGGGGGCGAGCCGGTAGTCGACCGATATGGCGCGGACGCCGGTGCGGCGCACCAGCGAGGCGGTGAGTTGCAGGGCCGTGGCGGGTGAGCCGAGGACCCAGCCCCCGCCGTGGAAGAAGATGATCGTCCCGGTGGCGGGGCCGCTCTCAGGCTCGACGGTCAGGGCGGGACGCCCGCCGAGGACGGAGGAGGTGACGGTGACCCCGGCTGGGGCCGGGCCTGAGGTCATCTGGGTCTCGAAGTCCTTGCGCAGTTGCTCCGGGGGGAGGCTGCCGTCGAACGGCGCCTGCCGCATCAGGGTGTCGACTGTCGCACGCTGCGCCTTGCTCATGGGATCCTCCAGGTAGTTTTGTTCTTCACCAGGAACTATATTCCATGGAATATCATTCCCGCGAATCTGGAGCAGAGTGTGACCGACCTCACGCAGGTTTTCATGGACCTGGTCCGCTACGAGACCAGGCTCTACAACGCGCTGGGCGAACGACTGCGCGCCGAGCACGGGCTGACGATGGGCCAGTTCGAGTTCCTGCGCATCATCGACGACCGGGACGACTGCCGGGTCAACGACCTGGCCGAGGAAGCTGCCATCACCGTCGGGGCGACCAGCAAGGGAGTGGACCGCTTGGAGGCCGCCGGCTGGGTGGTCCGGCGCCCCAATCCCAGCAACCGCCGCTCCTCCCTGCTGGAACTGACCCTCGAAGGCAGGAAGGTGCTGGCCGCCGCCACGCCCACTTTCGAGGACGGGCTGCGCTCCTGGCTCGCCGATCTGCTGGCGGCCGACTCGCTGGAGCAGCTGGCGTCCACCGTCGGCCTGCTGCGCAGGAAGCTGGAGGAAGCCTCGGCGGGCATGCCCACCGGTTAGGAACGCGTCCCGGCAAGGGCCCACCGCCCATGATCAGCAATCATTCGTGCGGCACTTTTGTCCTGTCGGCAATCGATCGAATGACGACAGGTGCGACGGGCGTCCAATGGGCTCAGCGGGCGGGCGTCGGTGAGTTCGAACAATTCCTCGGCCGGGCCGGTGAGGCAGGAGTAGGACTCCTCGTGGAAGTGTGCCGCCTTGGCGAATGCCTCCCGCATAGAGCGGGGTGGCGGTGTCACTCCCCGTAGAGCGCTGCCAGCCTGTCGCCGAAGGGTGTGACGTCCTCGAACTCGTCAGTCGGCGCGCGCTTGTGTCCGCGGTCCCCGGAGAGCTGGTCGGCGAGTTCCCCGGCGGCGCGCTCGATGCGGGACACGAGACCGTCGGTGTTCCCCCAGTCCTCGGACGCCGCGTAAACGGCGGTCGGGACGACGAGTGCGCGCAGGTACGCGAAGAGCGGGCGCAGCGCGTGTTCCAGGGCCAGGGAGTGTCGGGCGGTGCCGCCGGTCGCGGCGATGATGACCGGCGTCGCGGTCAGGGCCTCCTTGTCGAGGATGTCGAAGAACGACTTGAACAGTCCGCTGTAGGACGCGGTGAAGACCGGCGTCACGGCTATCACGCCGTCGGCCTGGGCGACCGCGTCCAGGGCGTCCCGTAGTCGTCCGACGGGGAAGCCGGTGGTCATGGCCTTGGCGATGTCGACGGCGAGGTCGCGCAGTTCGACCGTCTCCACCTCCGCGGCCACGCCCCGGTCGGCGAGGAGTCGTTTCGCCGCCGCGGTCAGGCGGTCGGTCAGCAGACGGGTCGAGGAGGGCTGGCTCAAACCGGCGGTGACTGCGACCAGTCGCAGCGTGCTCATGGTGGGTCCGCTTTCCTGGGGCGAGGGGCTGGTGGTCAGGGTGTGACGGGTGTCTTGGCGTCGCGCGCCGCGACGAGGGAGGCGTGCGTCGGCGCGTCCGGGACGCCGGCGGGCCGGCCGATCGCGAACTCCTTGCGCAGGACCGGTACGACGTGTTCGCCGAGGAGGTCGATCTGCTCCAGCACGGTCTTCAGCGGCAGACCCGCGTGGTCCACGAGGAAGAGCTGGCGCTGGTAGTCACCCGCGTACTCGCGGAACGACAGGGTCCGCTCGATGACCTGCTGGGGGGAGCCGACGGTGAGCGGCGTCTCGCGGGAGAAGTCCTCCAGCGACGGGCCGTTGCCGTAGACCGGGGCGCGGTCGAAGTACGGGCGGAATTCGCGGATCGCGTCCTGACTGTTGGCGCGCATGAACACGTGGCCGCCGAGGCCGACGATCGCCTGCTCCTCGGTGCCGTGGCCGTAGTGGGCGTAGCGGCGGCGGTAGAGCCGGACCATCTTCTGGGTGTGCTCCTTGGGCCAGAAGATGTTGTTGTGGAAGAACCCGTCGCCGTAGAACGCGGCCTGTTCGGCGATCTCCGGGGAGCGGATCGAGCCGTGCCAGACGAAGGGGGCGACTCCGTCGAGCGGGCGCGGAGTCGAGGTGAACGACTGGAGCGGCGTGCGGAACTTGCCCTCCCAGTCCACCGAGTCCCGGCGCCACAGTTGGTGCAGCAGCTCGTAGTTCTCCAGCGCCAGGTCGATGCCGTCCCGGATGTCCTTGCCGAACCACGGGTAGACCGGCCCGGTGTTACCGCGCCCCATCATCAGGTCCATGCGCCCGTCGGCCAGGTGCTGGAGCATCGCGTAGTCCTCGGCGATCTTCACCGGGTCGTTGGTGGTGATCAGGGTCGTGGACGTCGACAGCAGGAGCTTCTGGGTCCTGGCGGCGATCCAGCCGAGCATCGTCGTCGGTGAGGAGGGGACGAACGGCGGGTTGTGGTGCTCACCGGTGGCGAACACGTCAAGGCCGGCCTGCTCCGCGTGGAGGGCGATGGTGACCATGGCCTTGATGCGGTTGTGCTCGGTGTCCGTCTTCCCGGTTGTGGGGTCCTCGGTCAGGTCGCCCACGGTGAAGATGCCGAACTGCATCCCGCTCATGCTTCCCACTCCTAAAGTAGTTGAATCTTGAATCATGCATGTCAACCGAGGACCTCACGGCCGAATTCCCGGGGTCAGGAGGTGGTGAACAGTTCGTCCTGCCGGTCGACGTACGGCTGGAACAGCGCCGCCGGCCAGTTGGGGTCGATGTCCGAGACCCGGTCGATGACCTTCCACACGCCCGCACGCCGCTCGAACCGGTCCTGGTAGGTGCCGGTCGACACCACTCCCTGGTTGCCTTCCTTCCAGTTGACGCGCCAGCGCCACGACACGACGGCTGTGTCGCCGCCGCCGTCGATCTCGAACCAGCCGACGTCGTGGAACCACTTGTCCAGCGGGAACACGCTGTGCGCGTAGTCGTAGAGGCTCTTGAGCCCCTCGGGTCCGGTGAAGGTCTGCGTCCGCAGGTCGTGGACGGTGAACGTGGCCTCCGGCCAGTAGAGGTCCACGTACTTGTCGGCTGACGCACGGCTCGCGTCGTTGTCGATGTAGCGCTGGTGACGTACGAGCTGCTCAAAGATCTCGAACCGGTCCACGGCGGTGAGCGGCGAGAGAACGGCGTGCGCCTCGGTCCGGTTCACCGTCTTCCCCAACGCACCGAACTCATGGAGGTCGCCGAAGACTTCGATGCGGATCGACTGGTCGAGGCCGCCGATCCGGACGGGGTCGAAACCGGCCGCGGTGATCAGCTGGGCGACCACCGCGCCCGCGGCCGTGTCGTCGGCCGCGTAGAACCCGACCGCGGGTTCCGGGGTCCTGCGGGAGGCGGCGGACAGGGTGTCGGCGGAGAGCGTGCCGAACGCCTTGACGAGGGTGGCGCCCGCGGGGACGAGGGCGGCCAGGAGCAGGCCGGAGGACTCCTCAGCGCCGATCGTCTTGACGAAGCCGCCGTTGCCGTCCGGGGCGATCGGGTTGGAGGGGTCCACCAGGATCTTGCCCGACAACCTGTCGCCGTACTGGGCGAGAAGCTCCTTCGTCGCGTCGAGCCAGACGGCGAGGATGATCACGTCCGCCTTCTCGACGGCCTGGTCGACCGTCACCGCCGTCGCGTGGTCCCCCAGCGAGTCGGCGAGGGACTTCGCGCTGTCGAGATCGCGGCCGGCGAGCAGCACCTCCACGCCGCCCGCGACCAGGTCGGCCGCCAGACGGCCGCCGATATTCCCGGTCCCGATGATTGCCGTGGTAATTGCCGTGGTCATGGAATTCTCCTTCTACTGCTGGGTGATGGGGGTTCCGGGACTGAGCCAGCGGCGCAGGGTCCGGGTGACGGCGGGCATCGCCACGTACGTCATCAGCACGCTGAACAGCGCGGCGAAGACGGCCGTCCGTGCCACCTGGGGCAACGCCGTCAGATGGGGTGTGAGGAACGCGGTGCCGAGCAGGGAGACCGGGAAGATCCCGATGGCGGAGACCACCGCTGTCTTCCAGCGCGGCGGGGTGGCGGCCACCCGGCCAGGATCGGTGAACCAGCCTTCCAAGCCGGTCAGTTCACGTCGCGCGACCTCGGTGTGGCGGTGCCCCTCGAGAGGGGCGAAGTACTCCGCGCGTTGTGGGGAGCCGATCCACTCCTGGAGCGTCTCCTGGTCGCGGAATCGGTGTACGAAGATCCACGGGTCGCTGCCCCCGGCCGGGTGGAAGAGGCCGCCGCCCAGGTTGCCGGGGGCGGCGGCCGCCGCGGCCAGAATCCCCCGCGCCCACTCCTGGAACGCCTCCTCGTGGCCCGGCTCGACCACGCGCGCCGCGATCAGTGCCACGTCACCGCGGCCGGCGAGGACGGTGCCGCGGGAGCTGTCAGACAGGGGGTACGCCTGGTCAGGCACGCGGCGCGGCGTGGACGTAGTGCTTGGTCTCCTGGAACTCCTCCAGGCCACGCACCCCGTTCAGCCGGCCCACGCCGGACTGCTTGAAGCCGCCCTCCTCGAACATGTCGTGGACGATGGCCCAGGTGTTGGTCCACACCGTGCCGGCCTGGATCTCGCGCCCGACGCGCATCGGACGGTCGACGTCACGGGTCCAGACGGACGCGGCCAGGCCGAACTCGGTGGCGTTGGCGCGGACGACCGCCTCGGCCTCGGTCTCGAAGACCTCGAAGGTGGCGACCGGGCCGAACACCTCCAACTGCACGATCGGCGAGTTGACGTCCTCGACCTCGATCAACGACGGGTGCAGGAACGCGCCGTCGCGCTTGCCCTGGACGAGCAGCTTCGCGTACGCGGCGGCGTCCGCGACGACGCCCTCGACGCGCCGGGCGTTGCGCTCGTCGATCAGCGGGCCCATCTCGCTGGCCGGATCGTCGCCGGGACCGACCTTGACGGCCTCCAGCGAGGCGGTCATGCGACGGCGGAACTCGTCCGCGATGCCGCTCTGGACCAGGATGCGGCTGCCCGTCATGCAGAACTGGCCGGTGAAGGTGGTGATGGCCTTGGTGAGGACCGGTACGGCGAGGTCCAGGTCCGCGTCGTCGAAGACGATCATCGGGCTCTTGCCGCCGAGTTCCAGGGAGAGCGCCTTGAGCGTGGGCGCCGCGTTCGCCGCGATCATGCGGCCGACCACGGTGGAGCCGGTGTAGCTGATGACGTCCACGTCCGGGGAGGCGATGAGCACCGGGGCGCCGTCGTTGCCCGACTCGGTGAAGATGTTCATCACGCCGGCCGGGAGGCTCTTGGTCTGCGCGATCAGTTCGCTGAGCAGGCCGTTGACCAGGCCGGTCTGGCCGGGGAGCTTCATGGCGACGGTGCAGCCGGCGGCCAGGGCCGGGGCGAAGGAGCGGACGGCCAGGACGACCGGGGAGTTCCACGGTGCGATGACGGCGGCAACGCCAGCGCCCTCGCGGAGCGTCATGGAGTACAGGCCGGGGCGGACCTCGCCCGAGCTGCCGTGGTCGCTCAGGGCCAGCGCCGCGTAGTACCGCAGCTTGGGAACGGTGAGGTCGATCTCGAAGGCCGCCTCACTGAGGATCTTGCCGTTCTCCCGGGCGAGCAGGGTGACGAACTCGTCGCGCCGCTCCTCCAGGTGGTCGGCCATCTCGAACAGCGCCCTGGCGCGCAGGTTGCGGTCACGCGCCCAGTCGGTGGTGTCGAAGGCGCGGCGGGCGGCGGCTATCGCGGCGGTCGCCTCCTCGGCTCCGGCGTCGGCGAAGGTGCCCAGGACCTTGCCGGTCGAGGGGTTGAGCGACTCGGTCTTCTTGACGGAGTCGACCCACTGGCCGTCGATGAAGTTGCGGGCGTGCTGCATGGCGGAAATCCCTTAAGTGGATGGAAAGCAGGAACAGGTACGGGGGTCAGATCCGGCGGGCGATGTGCTCGGCTGCCGCGATGACGGTGAGGTTGATGGCGGCCGACGGGACGTCCGGGAAGATCGAGGCGTCGACCACGCGCAGTCCGGGCACTCCGCGCACCGCGCCGAGCCGGTCGGTCACGGCCGTCGGGTCGTCGTCCGCGCCCATCGGGGCGGTGGAGGTGGGGTGGTGGTAGGTGTCCAGGGTGGCGAGCATCGAGGCTTCTATCTCGGCGGCACTCTCCGCCTGCGGACCCGGGTTGAGCTCACGCTCGATCAGACCGGCCAGCGGCTGGGTGGCACCGAGCCGGCGGGCGAGCTTGACGCCCTCGGTCAGCCGGCGGCGGTCGCCCGGCTCGGCGAGGAAGTTGAGGTCGATGCGGGGCGGGTCCTGCGGATCCCGGCTGACCAGGGTCAAGGTGCCCTGCGACTCGGGGCGCACCAGGGCGACCGCGAGGACAAATCCGACACCGGTGGGGCTGGTGGCGTGGTCGAAGAGGTGGGTGGCGGTGATGTGCAGGTCCAGCTCGCCCTCGGCGGCCTCAGAGCTGGCGGTCCACACCTTCGCGCCGATGACCGGGGTCTGCTCGCCCACCCGGTCGGGGACGGCGGCGTACGCGTTGTAGTAGAAGGGGTGGTCCTGGAGTCGCAGCCCGACGGGCAGGTCGGCGACGACCGGGATGTCCAGGGCTTCGAGGTCCTCGGCCGGGCCGATCCCCGAACGCAGCAGGATCGCCGCGCTGCCGTAGACACCCGCACTGAGGATCACTTCACCGGCGGGGACCTCCGTACCGTCCGCGAGGATCACACCCACGGCCCGCCCGTTCCCGAAGGACACACGGTCGACGAGGACTCCGGCGCGGATGGTCAGGTTGGGCCGGGCACGGACCGCCTCGGTCAGGTAGGCCATGCCGGTGTTGACGCGTACGCCGTCCCGCACATTCATCGGGTACGGGCCGACGCCCTCCGGGTCGGCGCCGTTGAAGTCGTCCACCGGGCGGATGCCGTCCGCGAGGGCCGCGTCCACGAAGGCGCGCTCCATGGGGCTGAGGTCCTCGCGGGTGAGCTGGACCACGGGGAGCGGGCCGCCGCGGCCGTGCAAATCGTCGTCGCCGGCCCCGGTGGACTCCAGCGCCTTGAACGCGGGCAGGAGGTCCTCGTACGACCAGCCCTCCAGCCCGCGCTCGGACCAGCGGGCGAAGTCGGAGGGCAGGGCGCGGACCGCGACCGAGCCGTTGACGGCCGAGCTGCCGCCGAGGACCTTGCCGCGGTAGGCGGCGACGGGGTGGCCGATGTGACCGGGCTCCGAGAGGTAGCCCCAGTCGTGGCCGGTGTATCCGCCGAGAACGCTGCTGCTCGCGACCTCGTCGGGGTACGCGTCCGGCTCGTACGCCGGGCCCGCTTCCAGGAGAAGCACCCGGCGGTCGGGGTCCTCACTGAGGCGGGCGGCGAGCACGGCCCCGGCCGAACCTCCCCCTACGACGAGGGTGGGGAGGGACGCGGTGTCGTGGTGCGGTTCATCGTTCATGGGGACCACGCTAGGAAGTTCCAGCCGGGTGGGAATCGGTCACCGTATGGGTCATCGCCCAGGTCACCGGCCTACCGCTCCCCCGGACGTCAGCTCAGCAGCCGCAGTCCGTTGTCGAAGTCCACCCGGGCCAGCTCTGCGCGGGCCACGATTCCCAGTTTCGGAAAGACGTTGGCCAGGTGGTGGCCCACCGTCCGGGGACTGATCAGGAGCTGGGCGGCGACCTCGCGGTTGGTGAGACCGTCCGCGGCGAGCTTGGCCACCCGCAGCTCCTGCGGGGTCAGGAGGGGCTCATCGCTGTTCGCGTACGACTTGGTGCGGCGCAATCGCTGGCCCGTCAGTTCCTGTTCGTGCAGGCTCCGTTCGAGCAACGACGTGGCGCCGAGCCGTTGGAAGGCCTCCGCCGCCTCGGCGAGCTGCACCCGGGCGTCGGTACGTCGGCGGGCCCGCCGCAGCCACTCGCCGTAGAGCAGCCGCGTACGCGCGTGGGCGAAGGGATGCTCCGCCACACCCGGAACCGACAGGGCCCCCAGGAACAGTTCCTCCGCGCCTTCCTCCGCCAGCAGCGCCTCGCTGCGCAACGACGCCGCCACGGCCCAGGCCGCCCCGGTGCGCTCCGCCCACTCCTTCAGGCACCGCAGCGCGACCGCTCCCTCCCCGGGACGGCCCGCGCTGCTCGCGGCCTCCACCGTGTCGGCCGCCGCGAGCAGCGCGAACGTCCCGTGCGCCGCCCGGTGCCCCGGCTCGGCCAGCCGTACGAGAATCTCCAGGGCCTCCTGCGCGCGCCCGGCGAACAGTGCCGCCATGCCCCGGTTCCAGTAGGCGGCGGCCGTCAGCGCGCGCACCCCGCGCGGTACCGACAGCTCCAGCGTTCTGGCGGTGAGTTCGGCGACCGTGCGCTCGTCGCCCCGCAGAGCGGCGAGCCAGGCGAGAGTGTTGCGGCACTGCGAGGCCGCGTGGTCGGCGCCGATCTCCTCGGCCATCCGCAGCGTGTCCGCCGCGTTGGCCGCCGCCTCCGTCCACCGCCCGCGCACGATGTCAATCGTCGCCGTCTGCGGCACGGTCAGCACCAGGGGGCTGATCGCACCCGTCCGGCGCAGTACGTCCAGCTCGCGTTGGTACGCCTGGGCCAACGGCTGCTCCACGCCCCACGCCACGGCCAGCGGCGCGGGCGGGATCAGCCGCCAGGACGCGCTGCCGAGCTGGGCGAAGACCTCGTCCGCGCGGGGCACCGTGCCGGTGCCGGGCCCGCTGCCCCACCACTGCTTGATCATGGGAAGCAGCGCGGCTTCGGCGAAGTCGGCGCCGACCGCCAGCTCCTCCAGCCGGTGCAGCGCCTCGGCCTGCCGTTCGGCGGACCCGCCGGACCAGCCGGCCCGTACCGCCAGGCACGCCAACTGCACGGCCTTTTCCGGCTCGGCCACGAAACGGGTGGCGTGCAGCAACAGTCGGTGCGCCTGCTCCTGGTCCCCGTGCGCGAACTCGATGATTCCCCGCAGCCCTTCGCTCTCGCGCACCACCGTCTCCGCGTCCGACAACCGGTCCGCCCGGTCGAGCAGCTCCCGTGCCGTGCCCACCTGGCCGTCCCCCCACGCGGCCAGCGCTCCCAGCGCGAGCCGCCGTGCCGCATCCGCCGGTACGGGCGACAGCTCGGCCGCCCGGCGCAGCGCCCGCGCCGCCGACGCGTACCCGCCTCGCGTCCAGCCGCTTCGCGCGCAGTGTTCGAGGAGCGCGGCGACCTCCTCGTCGGCGGTATCGGCGGCCGCGGCCAGATGCCACGCCCGCAGGTCGGTGCCGTCCGCGCCGCGCAGGGACTGCGCCAGCGCACGGTGCACCACCTGCCGCTGCGTGAACGGGGCTTCCTCGTACACGACGGCTGCGATCAGTGCGGTCCGGAACCGTATCCGTCCGTCGGCGACCAGGAGCAGCCCCGAACGCAGCACCTCGTCCCAGGCCGCGGTGCCTGCCCCGAGCGTGGTCGCGGCCTCGCGCACCGTGTGGTGGTCCCCCAGGTCCTCGGCTGCCGCGACCAGGAGCACCAGCTGCGCGCAGGAGGAGAGCCGGGCGGTGCGGGCACCGAAGGCGCGCCGCAGCCGGGGCCCGACGGGGATGCGCTCCCCGGCCTCACCCGTCTCCCCTGCCGTCTCGCCGGCGGACGGCAGTTCCCGGAGCGCCAGCGGATTTCCGGCGGCCAGCCGGACCGTGCGGTGCACGGTCTCCTCGTCCGCCCCGGACCTGTCATGACGTACGAGATCGCCGGCATCGGTGTCGGACAGCGGAGCGACCTCCAAGCCGGGCAGCAGTTCCCAGAGGCCGTCCGTCGCGGGGTCGCTGTGCCCGGTGAGCAGCAGTGCGACCGGCTCGGTGCGCAGTCTGCGGACGATGAAGGCCAGGCACTCGGCGGTCGGCTCGTCGAGCAGATCCGCGTTGTCCACGGTGATGAGCACCGGTTTCCCGCCCGCGAGTTCGGACAGCAGTGTGAGGGTGGCCACCCCGATGAGGAAGCGGTCCGCCGCCTCCCCGCTGTGCCCGAGCGCCCCGTGCAGCGCGGCCGCCTGCGGCGCGGGCAGCGCGTCGATCCGGTCCGCGGCCGGCCACAGCAGCTCGTGCAGCGCGGCGAAGGCCAGCCCGGATTCCATCCGGGTGCCACGGCAGCTCAGTACCGTGAAGTCGGCTGCGGCGGCGGTCGCGTACTCCAGCAGCGCGGTCTTCCCGATGCCGGGGTCCCCCCAGAGCATCAACGCCGAACCTGTGCCTTTCCGCGCCCCGTGAAGGACACCGTCGAGCTCTGTCTTTTCCTTGCCCCGACCAAAAAGAATCATTTCTCGCCATCTGTGCAACATCATTCGTGTGCTTCTCCGCGACCGATACGGTGACCGATGCGCTGGGCGGGGCCCTGTCCCTACGGTCGTTGTCATGAACAGCGACACGCAGGTCGAAGGCACTCACCTTGTGGAACAACTGGCTGCGGCGACTGATGCCGATCCCCGGCAGCGGCTGCTGCACGCCCGTGGCAACTGGGTGGAAGGTGAGTTCACCCCGTCCCCGCAGGCAGCCGGAATCAGCACGGCGACGGTCTTCGCCGCACCCCGCACACCGGTGACGGCCCGCTTCTCCACCACGCTGGGCGGCTCCGGCGGGCACGACGGCGACCCCGGTGACCAGGGGTTCGCGCTCCGCGCCGGGGACCTGGACCTCGTCACCTTCACGCTGCCGGTGTTCTTCGTCCGTACCGGACCTGACCTGATCGACTTCTTCCGGGCCACACGGTCCGACGACCCGGCGGCCTTCCCCGCGTTCCTGCGCAGCCACCCGGAGGCCGCCACCGCGCTGGGCTTCGCCGAAAAGGCCCGGCCCGCCGCGAGCTTCACCGGGGTGACATACCACGCGGTGCACGCCTTCGGACTGGTGGACGCGGTGGGCACGACCCGCTGGGCACGGCTGAGCCTGCGGCCGCTGCGCCCGCTGCCGTCCCTGGAGCCGGCGCAGGCCCTGGCGCTGCCGGGCGACTACCTCACGCGGGACCTCGCCGACCGCCTTCCGGCCGGTTTCGAGCTGACGGCCCACCTCCCGGACCCGACGGACGAGCTTCATGACCCGACCCAGCTGTGGACCGGCACGGAGACGATCCCGCTCGGCACCCTCACCATCACCAGCCCTAAGGCACCGTCCACGGAGCCGCCGTTCGACCCGCTGCGACTGCCGCAGGGCATCGTGGCCCCGCAGGACCAACTGTCGAAGGACCGCAGCACCGCCTACGGGGCGGCGCGTCGGCGCCGGGCCGCCTAGCGCCTGTGCTGGGGCCGCTCCACGGACCCCGTACGTTCCCCTGTGGCCGGTGGAGATCCCATGGATCTCCACCGGCTTTTGCCTTGTCTGCGGCCATGGCGCACTCACCTCCGCCTCGTGCGAGGCACGTAGGCGGTGGACGGGGCGGGGTTGTCGGCCGGAGTGTTCGGGGGCGGTTCGGCGCGGCGAGGTGACCGGGTTGCGGCATGGCGATTTCCGTTTCGCCCAGCGGGTGCCGGCTGGAGTTCTCGTACGAAATTCCGCACAAGATTCCGTACGGAATATCGTACGAAATATCGTACGAAATATCGTACTGGCCGCACAGCCGCCCCTCGCCCGGCGGCCGCCACGTGAGGCGGACGCCGGGCGAGGGGCGAGGGTGCTGAGGTCCGGGCTTTCGTTCAGTGGCCGGGGCCGTCGGCTCAGTGGGTGGCCTGGTCCGCCTGCTTGATGATGCGGCTCACGGCGTCGGGGTTGCTGACCATGACGGCGTGGGAGCCGCGGACCTCGGTGATCCGGGCACCGGCCCGCTTGGCCATGAAGCGTTCCAGGTTCGCGCCGATGGCCTGGTCCTGAGTCGCGACCAGGGCCCAGGAGGGCAGCTTCTTCCAAGCGACCTGCTTGGTGGGCTGGCCGAACGCCTCGACGGAGATGGGACGCTGGGAGGCGGCCATGAGCGCGGCCTCCTGGGCGGGGACGTCGGCGGCGAAGGACGCACGGAACTTCGCCGGGTCGAGGAGGACGTCGGTCCCGGTGGTCGAGTCGGGCCGGGTGTAGGAGAAGGTCTGCTGCGGCAGCGGCGGAATGCTGGAGTCCGGGTGCTGCTCCATCAGGGCGCCGAGAGACTCGTCCTGTTCGGGGATAAAGGCGGCGATGTACACAAGTGCCTTGACATCGGGCACGCCCGCGGCGGCGTTGGTGATGACGGCGCCGCCGTAGGAGTGGCCGACCACGATCTTCGGACCCTTGACGGTCTTGAGCTGGCTGGCGACGTAGGCGGCGTCGTAGTCGAGACCGCGCAACGGGTTGGCGAGGGCCAGCACCGGATAGCCGGCGCAGCGCAGGCGGGTGGCTGTGGCGTTCCAGCCCGAGGCGTCGGCGAAGGCGCCGTGGACCAGGACCACGGTCGGCTTGGCGCCGGCCTGGGCTGCGGCGTCTTGCTCCGGTGCTGCCATTGCGGTGGGGGCGAGTACGCCCAGCGTCGCCACCGCGGCGACCGCTGTGGCTACCGCTGTGGCACGGAGGGCAGTGGGGCGCGGGGTCTTGGGGTGGGTCATGGGAAAGCTCCGTAAGAGATGGGACGTTGGAGGTGGAGACGTCTGGGTGCACGTGCGTGCACCCCTGGGGCCGGCCGTTGGGAGCGCCGGGTTCCGCAGGCCTTGGGGGTGGGGGGGTGTCAGCGGTGGCGGCGGCCGGCGATGCTGCCGGGTGCCGCGTCGACCGCTTCCGCGTCGACCGGGCCTGCCTTGACCGGGCCCGCGCAGTCGTCGGCCGCGAGGTCGTCGGCCGCGGACAGACGCGCGGCGCCGCCATGGGCAGCGTGCAGGTCCAGTGCACGCCGGGTGCGGACGGACCAGTCGGCGGTGCCGGTCGTGGAGAAGCCGTCGGTGCTCATGAGCCGTGGGTGAGGACGGCCTTGACGGTGTGTCCCGCCCTGACATCCGCGATGGCCCGGTTGATGTCGGCCAGCGGGTAGGTGGTGACGAGGCGGTCCACGGGGAAGCGGCCCTGGCGGTGGAGGTCCAGCAGGCGCGGGATGAGGACGCCGGGGGCCTGGTGGCCCATGACGGATCCGGTGACGGTGCGGCCCTTGAGCAGTTCGAAGGCGTTGGCCTTCAGCTCGGCGTCGAGGCCGGCGACTCCGAGGACGGCCGCTGATCCGAGCGGGGCGAGGACGCCGATGGCGGTGTTCATGACGGGGACGGACCCGGTGGACTCGACACTGTGGTCCACTCCGCGTCCCCCGGTCAGCTCCATGACGGCCTGGGCGGTGTCGACGGCTGCGGCGTCGACCACATCGGTGGCGCCCAGTTCCTTGGCGAAGGTGAGGCGTCCGGGGTTGCGGTCGACCGCGATGATGCGGGTCGCCCCGGAAGCGGCGGCGGCCATCAGGGCCGCCAGGCCCACGGTGCCGAGGCCGAAGACCGCCACGGTGCTGCCCGCCCGCACCGCGAGGGAATTGAACACGGCGCCGGCGCCGGTGATGATGCCGCAGCCGAGGGGCGCCAGCGTGGTGAACGGCAGATCATCCGGGACCTTCACCAGACCGCGGGCATGGGCGAGGCCGTGCGAGGCGAAGGAGGACTGGCCGAAGAAGTGGTCGTGGACGCTCCGCCCGGCCGCGTCCCGCAGACCGACCGAGCCGTCCGCCCGGCAGGAGGCGAAGTTGAGCGGGATGTGGTGTTCGCAGTAAGCGGGCTGCCCGGCCAGACAGTTGTGGCAGCTGCCGCAGGAATCCAGGCTGAGTACGACGCGGTCGCCCGGTGCGAAGCCGGTGACCGCCGAGCCGACGGCCTCGACCGTGCCGGCGCCCTCGTGGCCCAGGACCACCGGGTGCGGGGTGGGCAGGCGGCCGGCGGCCGCCTCCAGGTCGGTGTGGCACAGTCCGACGGCCGCGTAGCGGACCAAGACCTCGTCCGGGCGCGGGTCGTCGAGTTCCAGCGCTTCGAGGTGGAATTCCTCGGCGGCCACGCGGGAGACAGCGGCGGTGACTGAGGTGGGCATGCGGTGCTTTCCGTTCGTGGCGGGCCGGCCCGCTGGACGTCGAGGCCGGTCCGTGGCCGGAGCAGGAGAGGCCGGTCCGTGGCCGGAGCAGGAGGGAGTGGCCCGGGTAGGTGTTGCGTGCCGGGGAAAACGCCCGCCACCCGCCCGTGGCGGTGGGGACGGCTATGCGGCGCTGCGGCCGAGGAGGAGGTCGGCGGCCTTCTCGCCGATCATGATGCTGGGGGCGTTGGTGTTGCCGCTGGTCTCGTGCGGCATGACCGAGGCGTCGGCGACGCGCAGGTTGCCGATCCCGTACACCTTCAGTTCGGGGTCGACGACGGCCATGGCGTCCAGGCCCATCCGGGCGGTACCGATCTGGTGGTGCCCCGAGACCACGGTGGCGCGGACGTGGTCGCGCAGCTGGGCGCGGGTCGCGATGCCAGGGCCCGGCAGGACTTCGCCGTCGTTCCATTCCTTGAGGGCGCTCTGCGCGGCGATGTCGCGCAGCGCTTCCAGGTTGTCGACCAGGGTTTCCAGGTCGCGCGGGTCGGAGAACACCTTCGGGTCCAGGACCAGCGGCGCGGTCGGGTCGGTGGAGCGCAGCCGCACCTCGCCGCGGCTGAAGGGGTGCAGCAACTGGCCCACCGCGGAGAAGCCGTGCTCCGGCAGATCCGCACCCGGCACGGGGTAGACGAACGACAGGAAGAGCGGCTGGACGTCCGGGGCGGCCAGACCGGGCCGGCTGGTGGCGAAGTACTGCGCCTCCAGACCCTGCGCGGCCCAGGCGGGGAGCGGCTGCGTGGACTTCCAGACCAGCGGCGCCGACCAGTGGTCCTGCAGGTTCTGCCCGACCCCGGGCAGGTCCGCACGGACGCGCAGGCCGTGCTCGCGCAGGTGGTCGGCCGGGCCGATGCCCGACAGGAGCAGCAGCTGCGGGGTTCCGAAGACACCGCCGGACAGCACGATGTCGGCAGCGCTGCGGGCCACGGTCTCCTGCCCGTCCAACTGGTAGGCGACGCCCACCGCGCGCTCGCCCTCCACGATGACCCGGGTGACCAGGGCGCCGGTGACGACGGTGAGCAGCGGGTTGTCCTGGACGGCGTGACCGTAGGCGACCCAGGTGGACTGGCGGCGGTGATCCTTGATGGTGTGCTGGGTGTAGCTCACGCCCAGTTGGTCGCCGCTGTTGTAGTCCTCGTTGTACGGCAGGCCGTACTGCTGCCCGGCCTCCACCCAGGCGCGGACCAGCGGGTCAGGACCGGGGTTGCGCTGGACGTGCAGGGGGCCGCCCACGCCGCGCCCGCCCGCGGCGCCGGCGTCGAAGTCCTCCATCCGCCGGAAGTACGGCTCGACGTCCTTCCAGGCCCAGCCCGCCGCGCCCTGGTAGGCCCACGAGTCGTAGTCCGCCTGCGCACCGCGCACGTAGATCATGCCGTTGAAGGAACTGGAACCGCCCAGCGTCCTGCCGCGCGGCCACGGCAGTCGCCGGCCGTCGGCGTGCGTCTGCGGCTCGGTCTGGAAGGCCCAGTCCCAGGGACTGTTCCACAGCTGGACGGAGCCCGTGGGGTTGTGGATCGCCTCGGTGTCGTCCACCGGTCCGGCTTCCAGGAGCAGGACGCTGCGGCCGGCTTCCACCAGTCGCCGGGCAATCACCGCACCCGCTGATCCGGCACCGACGACGATGTGGTCGTAACTGATGTTTTCCCCACTCGTGTTTTCCACAGGTTCACTCCGAATACTTGCCGGTCAGGCAGCTGTGAGACCGGTTTTGAGGGCGTTCGCGATTTCGACTGCGCATCGGGTCTGGAATGCGATTTCGGCGAGGAGTTTCCCGCCGGGCGGAAGCTTCCAATTTTCTGAAATATGGCTGGTACCGTACGGGTTTCCGGAGATGTGGTGGACGGGGTCGGCGCAGCCTGGCGCGAAAATAATCGACCCCCAGTGATAGAAGGTGTTGTTCATCGCCGCGATCTTGGTTTCCTGTGCCCCCGTGCGTCGACCAGTGCTCGGTGGACGCGATGGCCTGCTGCGACACAAATTCCGGCACCTTGCGCAGTCGCACCCGCGCACCGAGCTGTTCCGCGGTATCGACGGCGGCGCTGGCGAGTGCGTGCATTCCGCCAATGGCGGAGGAATGGATTACCGCGATATCAACGTCACGACTCATTGAGTTCCTACCAGGATAAATACTCGGCGTGAGTGGTTAAATGGTCCGCTGGGGCAATGCCGCACAGGCCCGGGCAGGAATAAGCCACACAGCACGGTCGTTCCGAGTACTGACGTCAGCCGAGCACCGAGCACCGAGCACCGAGCACCGAGCACCGAGCACCGAGCACCGAGCACCGAGCACCGAGCACCGAGCACCGAGCGCCGAGTGCCGAGTGCCGAGCGGTGAGCGGTGAGCGGTGAGTCGCGGAGGTGGCAATGGGAGCGCGCGGGGGAGCGGGGCTCAGTGAGTTGCCGCCGAGCGCACAGCGCTGACAGGGGCGCCTGGTGGAGCTGGACAGCAGCTCAGCAGCTCAGCGCGCTGTCTCACCGCGTCCCGATCCCACCGGCGACGCCGGTGATCACCACCCCGGCGCCAGGCAGCACGCACATCGTCACTCCTTGTCTCAGCGGAGAAAACCCGCACTCCGCTTGTGATGACCACAATGGTCAGCTCGTTCAACGAATATGCAACAAGGAGTAAACGCTCATGACATACCATGCCGGAGTAGACATTTCGGGTTCTGTGCCACAGGACAATATGGGGATGAACAGGGTGTCAGTGGACAGTTCACTGCAAGGCTTGCAATTCGCGCTGCTCAACGGGGTCACGGCAAACCGCGGCGAGCAGGCCATCGCCCTCGGTCCTCCCCAGCGACGAGCTCTGCTGTGCGCGTTGGCCCTCCGTCGCCGCCAGTGGGTATCCGTGAACAGCCTGGTGGACGCGTTGTACGAGGAGGACGCTCCGGCCGGCGCGACCAAGGTGATCCAGACCCACGTCTCGGCGCTGCGCAGCGTGCTGGAACCACCCCGCCCGGCTGGAGCCCCACCTGTCCTCCTGCTGTACGGCCATGGCGGCTACCAACTCCGCATCGCCGACGACCAACTCGACCTCGGCCGGTTCAACCACCTGGTCAACGAGGCGGAACGAGCACGCGCGCGCCAGCAGTGGCAGTCGGCCGACGCGTCGTACACGCGAGCCCTCGCGCTGTTCTCCAGTGAGCCCCTGGCCGGGGTTCCCGGCCCCTATGCCGAACACCAGCGCATCGCCCTGCTCGAACGCCGGCTGGTGGTCGTCGAGGACAGCCTTGAGGTCGCGGTCAGCGGCGGACGCGCCGAGCAGGTGATCGACCAGCTCAGGATGCTGACCTGCGAACATCCGCTGCGGGAGCGCCTGCACGCGTTGCTGATGCAGGCGCTCCACGCCGGTGGCCGCCAGTCCGAAGCGCTCCAGGCGTACACCAGGACCAGGGAACTGCTGGTGGACCAGCTGGGTGTGGAACCAGGCAGCGAACTCCGGGCCCTGCACGCCCGAATCCTCGCCGGTGAGCCCCCGCCGCGCCCACTCGGCACCCCGCCGGCCGCCGCTGCTGCTGGGCAGGTCGTCGGTTTTCCGATGGTGGGCAGGGAACACGAGCTCCGTCAGATCACCGCGCTCGCCGACCAGTTGCCGTCCGGCCAGGGTGGGCTGGTGGTGATCTCCGGGGGTTCCGGCATGGGCAAGTCCCTGCTGCTGCGCGAGGTGGGCCGGCAGTTGCCCGCCAGTCGGCGGCTGCCGCTGACAGGCGGCGGCGAACCCGCCCTCGTCGGTGGCCTGCGTGCGGCGCTCGGGTCACTCTCGCAGCCCGCCCCCGCGTTCACGGCCGACGCCCGCGCCCTGGCCGACTGGGTCTGCCGGGAGCTGGCCGACGCCGCCGGCCCGCTGGTTCTGCTCGCCGATGACGCGAGCGACGCCGAGGCCACCTCCCGGCAGGCACTGGTCATCCTGGCCCAGCGGCTGCGACACCAGCCGGTTTTGCTGGTACAGGTCGCGCCCGGCACCCACGCCGATGCCGCCGCCGCCGCGTGGCACGCCGAGTTGGAGGCCCGTGCCGCTCTCACTCTCACGCTGGGACCGCTCGACGTGCCGGCGATCGCCGCACTCGCCGGCCGGGTCCTCGCCGCGCCGGACTCCGAGCCGCTGGCCACTGCCGTCCAACACGTCACGGGCGGCGTCCCGGTGCTCGTGCACGCCCTGCTCGCGGACCTCAAGCCGGTCCGCCACCGGGACGGCCTGCCGCCGGACCTCATACCCGACCACTTCACGCGCGCGCTGTCGTGTCTGCTGACCCGTCATGATCCGGCGGACGCCCGGCTCGTCCAGGCGCTGGCCGTCCTCGCCGAGCACAGCCCGGCGGTCGAGCTGCTGGCGGCGGTCTGCGAGCAGCCTCTCGCGGAGGCGCTCCAGCGCTGTGCCGACCTGGCCCGCCGAGGTGTTCTGGCCTCGGCCGAACCTCCGAGGCTCCGCCACCCGCTCATCGCCTCAGCACTCCTCAACGCCTGTTCGCCCGCGGCGAAGACCGCCATCAGAGTCGCGGCGGCGCGGCGGGCGCAGATGGCACAACGGCCAGCCCGTGAAGTCGCCGACTACCTCGGCGAGTTGGCCGGGACGCAGTGGGCCCGATGGTCGACCGTCCTGATCGATGCGGCGAACGACTGCCTGCGCGAAGGAGCCGCCGCACCGGCGATCGGCTATCTGGAGTCAGCCTCCCGCATCACCGAGCCAGGCGAACGAGCCGCCGTCCTGCTCCGGCTCGGACAGGCCGAAATGCAGACCAACCCGAACGCGGCCTGCATCCACCTCCAAGAAGCACTGCAGATCCAGCGCGAACTCGCGCGACCACCGACCGCGGTGGTGCCCCTGGCCTGGGTGCTGGTGACCCAGGGGCGGACGACGGCCGCCATCGAGCTCATGGACACGGTGATCGCCGAGACCGAAACGGTCGACCCCCGCGCCGCGCTAGACGTTCGCGCCTCCGGATGGTTCATCTCGTCCCTCACCCCGGGCACCTGGCACGCGATGATCCGGAAGGTCTCCGCGACCCGTCCCACGTGCGCCGCGGACGACGCGATAGCCACCGCGCTGCTGCTCGCGGACGACGCGGCCAGACTGCGTTACAGCGCAAAGGAGACACTCGAACGATTCCCCACCGCGCAAAGCGTCCCCGACTCCACGGACCTGCCCCGCCAACTGGTCGGCCTACAGGCCAGCCTCGCGGTGTGGTGCGACGACCTCACCCTGGCCGAGCACCTGTGCGACCAACCGAACGACAACGACTTCGCCGCCGTCGACCTGAGCCGGGTCATCAACCGGGCGGAGACCGCCCTGCGCCGCGGCGACTACCGGCGGGCACTCGCCGAATGCCGACTGTTGACGTCAGTGCCGCTCGACCAGAACGTACGGCGCCCCGCTGCGCTGGTCGGCCTCTATGCGTACGCCCTCATCGGCCTGGGCCGGACCGACGAGGCCGAACAGTGGCTGGACAGCACGCAGCACCACGCGGAGCCGGAGACCTGGCCGTGGATAACGGTGCTGTACGTACGCGGCTTGCTGCGCTCCGCGCAGGGGAACGCGCAGCAGGCGGCCGCGCACTTCCTGGACTGCGGCCGCCGGGCGGCCGCCTGGGGCATCGAAACCCCGGGCTTCCAGCCGTGGCGCAGTTCGGCGGCCCTGGAGCTGGTCAAGATCGGCGACCACGAGCGGGCCCGGGCGCTCGCCGAGGAAGCCCTGGACGTAGCCGAGAGGTGGGGGGCGCCGCGGCCGCTCGGCATGGCCTGGCGCGCGATGGCCGCCACCCTCCCGGCCCAGCAGCGCGTGGCACCCCTGGAAAGAGCCGTGGTCTTCCTGGAACAAAGTGGAGCCAGGGTCGAGCTCGCGACGGCGTTGACCGACTTGGCGGAGGCCTGCACTGCGGCCGGCGACCCCGCGCACGCCCAGCCCCTCTTCCGGCGGGCGCGCGACCTGGCCGGGCAGTCGGAGGCCGTACTGCTCCTCCGACGCATCGACGACTGCGTACGCCGTGAGCCTGCTGACCGTCGGAAGCCGGAGACCGGGGAGCGGAGTGACCGCGAAGGGGCCGCGAGACCGGGGGGTTCCAGGGCGTGACCAGTCGTAGTGACGTCTACTCCCCGTTGACTTGACCCGAACCGGAACCGGCCGCAGTCCGCGTTCCCCCATGCCGTGTCGGCGTGCGGGCACCTGCCGTTGGCGGCGCGCATCCTCGCAGCCCGGCTTGCGGTGCGTCCATGCTGGACGATGGCCTCGTTCCTGGACCGGCTGACCGATGAGCGCCGCCGGCTCGACGCACTGCGGGCCGGTGGCCTGACCGTTGAGCGCCCAGGCGTAGCCCGCGGGCGGCTTCAGTCGGTTTTCGGCCGGTTGCGGAGTGTCAGCGCCGGGGCTCCCCCACCGATCGCCGGGCTCTCGTAGTTGAATGGGTCCATGCCGACCCCTGAACCTGTTGCTGCTGACCAGAACGAGACGTCCGCCCCGGCCTGGCAGCGCCGTTTCCGCGCGTCCCGGGTGACCCTGCCCGACTGGGCCGAGCACGCGCCGCAGCGCGCGGTGTTCCTGTCCAACGCCTCCGGCACGTACGAGATCTACGCGTGGGACCGGGACAGCGGCGCGCAACGGCAGGTCACCGACCGGCCGAACGGCACCACCATGGCCACGCTCGACCCGCTGGGCGAGTGGATCTGGTGGTTCGCCGACACCGACGGTGACGAGTTCGGCGTCTGGATGCGCCAGCCGTTCGGCGGCGGGGCGGACGAGCCGGCCGCTCCCGGGCTTGAGCCTTCGTACCCGGCCGGACTCGCGATCGGCAAGGACGGTGTGTCCGTGGTCGCCAGGTCGACCGACGAGGAGGGCTCCACGGTCCACGTGGTGCGCCCGGGTCAGGATCCTGTGACGATCTATCAGCACCGGGAGTCCGCAGGCGTGTCCGGGCTGTCTGAGGACGGCACGCTGATCGTCGTCGAGCACAGTGAGCACGGTGACACGATGCATCCCGCGCTGCGGGTCGTGCGCCTGGACGGTTCGACTGTCGCCGACCTCTTCGACGGCAAGGACCTCGGCCTGTCGGCGACCGGCTTCTCCCCCATCGACGGCGACCCCCGGGTGCTGCTCGCGCACCAGCGGCGGGGCCGCTGGGAGCCGATGCTGTGGAACCCGGTGACCGGGGCGGAGCAGGAGATCGACCTCGGGCTGCCCGGCGACGTGACCGCCGACTGGTACCCGGACGGCACCGCACTCCTGGTCGAACACGAGTTCCAAGCACGGTCGGAGCTGTTCCGCTACGGGCTTTCCACCGCACAGCTGGAGAAGCTGGACACCCCGTCCGGCACGGTGTCGGGCGCGACGGCCCGGCCCGACGGAACCGTCGAATACCAGTGGTCGGACGGCGCCACGCCGTCCCAGGTGCGTACGACCGGCGGCGGGGTGGTCCTCGACCCGCCGGGTGAGAAGGCGCCCTCCTCAGTGCCTGTGGAGGACGTGTGGGTGGACGGCCCCGGCGGCCGCGTCCACGCCCTGGTGTCCAAGCCCGCGGGCGGCGCAGAACCGTTCCCGACGGTGTTCGAGATCCACGGCGGCCCGACCGCGCACGACGGCGACCACTTCGCACCGGGTGTCGCCGCGTGGGTCGACCACGGTTTTGCCGTCGTACGGGTGAACTACCGCGGATCGACCGGCTACGGCAAGGACTGGACCGACGCCCTGCGGGAACGGGTCGGCCTGATCGAGCTGGAGGACATCGGGGCGGTCCGGGAGTGGGCCGTCTCGTCGGGCCTCGCCGACCCCGCGCGGCTTGTCCTGTCCGGCGGTTCGTGGGGCGGCTACCTCACGCTGCTCGGGCTCGGCGCACAGCCGGAGTCCTGGGCCCTGGGTCTGGCGGCGGTGCCGGTGGCCGACTACGTCGCCGCATACGAAGATGAAATGGAGGCGCTGAAGGCTATGGACCGGGCCCTGCTCGGCGGCTCCCCTGCGGACGTCCCGGAGCGTTACGCGGCCTCGTCGCCGCTGACCTACGTCCAGGCCGTACGCGTGCCCGTGTTCATCAGCGCCGGCCTCAACGATCCACGCTGCCCGATCCGGCAGATCGAGAACTACGTCGGGCGGCTTGACGAGCTGGGCGCGGTCCACGAGGTCTACCGCTACGACGCGGGCCACGGATCGGCGGTGGTGGAGGAGCGGATCAAGCAGGTGGGGAAGGAACTCGACTTCGTGCGGCGCCATCTGGGGCTGCCGACACAGGGCTAGAAACGGTCGTACGGAAGCCCTCCCCGCGTTGCGCGGAGGGCTTTCGTACGTTCACGACGAAGTCGTCGTGAGCCCCAGCTTCGCGCGCACCTCGGCCTCGTGGGCCTCCTGGATCTCCTCGGCGCGGCGCTGGATCACCCGCCACCAGAAGAAGACCGCACCGGCGGCGAACACGAACCACTGGGCGGTGTAGCCGAGGTTCTGCCACGCCTTGCCGGTCATCGCGTTGTTCTTCTGCGCCTTGGCCGGGGGCATCGGGGTGAGCGCGCCGTCGGCCGCCGGGTCCTGGGCGGTCAGCGCGACAAAGCCGTCCTGGAGCTCGTACGGCAGGGCGTTGACCAGCTCCGGAGTGTTGACCATGGAGATCTGGCCCGGTTCGAGCGCCTTGGCGCGGTCCGCGTCGGTGGTGTGTTCCGCCTCCGACATCTCCAGCCGCCCCGTGACGGTCACCGGACCGGCCGGGGCCGGCGGGGCCTGCCGCGGCCCGCCCGCGGTCCAGCCGCGGACGACGACGACCGCCGGAGCCCCGGGCCTGGTGATGAGGGGCGTCACCACATAGCTGCCCGTACGGCCGTCCTCCAGCTTCCGCCCTGGGACCAGCAGCTGGTGTGCGCTGTCGTACGTGCCGGAGACGATCACGGCACGGCCCCGGTGCTCACCCGGCAGCGGGCCGCCCGGGTGCAGTTCGGCGTACGCCACGGCGGGGTCCTTCGACACCTCACCGACCGACTTGCCCTGCTCCTTGTGCTCGCCGTAGCGGGCGAACTGCCACAGGCCGAGCGCAGCGCACGTCGGCACGGCAACGAGGATCAGCAGGGAGAAGGCCAGCCACCGCGGCTGCGTCAGGAAGCGGTACACCCCTCCACGGTAGCCCGGCCCGGAGACCGCCTAGCGGGCCGGGCCGATGTCAGTGCGGTACAGCGTCCCACCGCACGCCGCGGTGAGCCGGACGTCGGCCACCTTCAGCCCACTCTCGGAGAGCATGTAGCCCAGCGCCGGGGTGGGCGCCGGGGGGCCGTCCGCCGCACAGGTGCCGTCACCCCTGGCGGCCAGCGGCTGCCAGCCGAACTGGAATTCGTACGACGCCCCCGGCTTGACCGGCAGCCCGTCCGCGGAAGACGGCAGGACCGGCAGCCGGGTCGCCGGGTCGCCGGCCTGGTGCATGGTCACCGTGACCTGGATCGGCGGGTTTCCGGGGCCGTTGGCCACTATCACCACACCCGGGCCCGACACCTGACACACGACGGCGCCCTTGTTGCGGATCTGGATGGTTCCGTAGGCGATGCCGTCCGCACCCGTCTCGCCCAACCGCGCTTCGACCTGCTCCAGGTCCAAGGCGTTGCAGGGGACAGACGGGGGCGGCACGGGCGCGGTCGGGGGAAGCGACGGCTTCGGCGGCTGCGTGGGCAGGGCACTGCCGGTCGGCCCCGCGGATCTCGTCGGGCCGGTCGTCACGGTCCCCGGCTGGGGGGCCCCCGTCTGCTGGCTCGGCGGAAGCGACGGTAGGCCGGTACTCCCGGGGACGTTCGCGGAGGTCCCGGGAACTCCGGATGTCCCGTTCGCCGACTTTCCACCGTCGACCGCGGCAGTGTCGGAAGCATTCCCCGCATGGGAGGACCCGGCAGCCGACTTCGTACCACTGTCGGCGTCCGGACTCTCCGAAACGGAGCCGACGGTGCCCTTCGCCGAATTGTCAGTGATCACCACATTGCGGAGTACGGGCGTGGCCACCCCCACGATGGCCACGGCCGCGACGGCGGCGAGGACGGTGGCGCGCCGCCGCCGGCGCCTGGCGGGCACAGCGGTGTGCAGGCGGGCGAGGGCGTCCGGCGCCGGGGTCACATCCTCCACGACTGCGTGCAGTCGGGCCCGCAGTTGTTCGGCCAACGCGTCACCCAGGGGGTCGGCGGAGGACTCGGGCAGCCCGTCCCTGCGGGCCGCACGTGGATCGTCCGGTCCGCCCCACCGGTTCTCGTCCGTCTGCGGATCCCGCTCGTTCATCACGCCGTCTCCATTCGGGCCCGCAGAGCCTCTAGCCCCCGCGAAGCGTACGACTTCACCGATCCCGCGGACAGCCCGAGGGCTGCGGCCACCTGTACCTCGGTCATATCCTCGTAGTAGCGCAGCACGACGACCTCGCGCTGCCGACGCGGCAGGTTGCGCAACGCCTGTAGCAGAGCGTCCCGTTCCAGAACTCCGTACACGCTGTCCTCCGAACTCACGTCCTCACGCGTCGGCTTGGGCAGCAGCCGGATCGCGTTCAGCCGACGCCTGAGCGTCGACCGGGACAGGTTCACCACCGTCTGCCGCAGATAGGCGAGCGTCTTGCTCGGCTCACGCAGCCGGTGCCGCGAGGAGTGGACCCTGATGTATGCCTCCTGGACCACGTCCTCGCACGTCTCGGGGTCGTCCAGAAGCAACGCCGCGAGCCGCATCAAGGACTTGTAGTGGGCCTGGTAGGTCTCAGTAAGCAGGTCGACGGACGCCCCTGCCTCAACCGACACGGCCGCCTCCGCCATCGTCGCCCCGGCCACCGTCGCCGAACCGGCACCCGGCCGCGTAGGGCGGGTGCCCAGTTTCACCCCGACTACATCTGCCACGACTGTTGGACACCCGGCTCCCCAGGAAGGTTGTACTCACTAAGTAATCCCGAGGTGGTGTGAATCACGTCCTGCCCGCGTCGGGATCACGCCGGCCGCATCGGAGCATGTCGGAAGCCTGCCGGGAAGCTCGACTGCCGCCTAGGAGGCTATTGGACTCAGCCGCCGGATTCGACGGCTTGCCCGGAATAATCGCCCCGTCACATGATCCACCGTCAGCACCCGCCGCGGGGAAGCCGGGCAGCAGAACGGCCGACGGGTACCGGTCCTGCGTACCTGTCGGCCGTACGTCTGACGTTTTCGAACCGTATCCGGAACTACTCCGAGAGCTCTGCGGCACTGTGCTGGTAGATCACGACTGCGCAAGCTCCGTCGCACTGTGCTGGTAGATCACGACTGCGCAAGCTCCGTCGCACTGTGCTGGTAGATCACGACTCCGCAAGCTCCGTCGCACTGTGCTGGTAGATCACGACTCCGCAAGCTCCGTCGCGATGAGCTCCGCAATCTGCGCGGTGTTCAACGCCGCGCCCTTGCGCAGATTGTCGCCGCACACGAAGAGTTCGAGGGTGTTCTCGAAGTCCAGTGCCTGGCGGATCCGGCCGACCCAGGTCGGGTCGGTGCCCACCACGTCGGCGGGGGTGGGGAATTCGCCGTTGGCCGGGTCGTCGGAGACGACCACGCCGGGGGCGCTGTCCAGGATGTCCCGGGCGCGCTCGACGGTCAGTGCGTTCTCGAACACGGCGTGGACCGTGAGCGAGTGGGCGGTGATGACCGGCACCCGCACGCAGGTCGCGGAGACCTTCAGGTCGGCGAGCCCCAGGATCTTGCGGGACTCGTTGCGGACCTTCAGCTCCTCGGAGGACCAGCCGCCCTCCTTGAGCGAACCCGCCCACGGCACGACGTTGAGCGCCAGCGGCGCCGGGAACGGGCCGAAGTCGCCCACCGCGCGCCGGATATCGCCGGGCTGGGTGCCCAGCGTCGTGGAGCCGGCCACCTTCGACAGCTGCTCGCGCAGCGCGTCGATACCGGGCTGCCCGGCGCCGGAGGCCGCCTGGTACGACGAGACGACCAGCTCGCGCAGGCCGAACTCCTGGTGCAGCGCACCGAGCGCGACGATCATCGACAGTGTTGTGCAGTTCGGGTTCGAGATGATCCCGCGCGGGCGGATGCGCGCCGCGGCGGCGTTCACCTCGGGCACCACCAGCGGCACCTCGTCGTCCATCCGGAACGCACCGGAGTTGTCGACGGCGACAGCACCCTTGGCGGCGGCGATGGGCGCCCACTGGGCGGACACCTCGTCGGGCACGTCGAACATGGCGACGTGGACACCGTCGAAGGCGTCCTCGGTCAGCTCGACGACCTCGACCTCTTCACCGCGGACGGTGAGCTTCTTGCCCGCCGACCGGGCCGAAGCCAGGAGCCGGATCTCGCCCCACACGTTCTGCCGGTTCGACAGGATGTCGAGCATGACGGTGCCGACGGCACCGGTCGCGCCGACCACAGCCAGGGTCGGACCCTTGCCGATGTACGCACCGTCGTAGACATAGCCGCTCATCGGCCGGTACCTCCGTAAACGATTGCTTCGCCGGCCTCGTCGTCCAGACCGAATGCCGTGTGGACGGCGCGGATCGCGTTCGTCACGTCGTCGGCGCGGGTGACCACGGAGATGCGGATCTCGGAAGTCGAGATCATCTCGATGTTCACACCGGCTTCGGACAGCGACTCGAAGAAGTGCGCGGTGACCCCGGGGTGCGACCGCATCCCGGCACCGACCAGCGAGATCTTCCCGATCTGGTCGTCATAGCGCAGCGATTCGAAGCCGACTTCGCCCTGCACCTTGGTGAGGGACTCCATCGCCTTCTGCCCGTCCGACTTTGGCAGGGTGAACGAGATGTCGGTACGGCGCACGGCCGTCGACACGTTCTGTACGACCATGTCGATGTTGATCTCGGCGTCCGCCACCGCGCGGAAGATCTTCGCAGCCTCTCCCGGTTTGTCCGGGACACCGACCACGGTGATCTTTGCTTCGCTGGTGTCGTGGGCTACACCGGAGATGATCGCCTGCTCCACGTCGTCCCCTTCGGATCCATCACTCACCCACGTGCCGATGCGCCCAGAGAAGGACGACCGCACGTGTACGGGCATGTTGTAGCGGCGGGCGTACTCGACGCACCGAACGTGCAAAACCTTCGAGCCACTCGCGGCCAGTTCCAGCATCTCCTGGTAGGAGATGCGGTCGATCTTCTTGGCCCGCTTCACCACACGGGGGTCGGCGGTGAACACGCCGTCCACGTCCGTGTAGATCTCACAGACCTCAGCCTCAAGGGCTGCGGCCAGCGCGACGGCGGTGGTGTCGGAGCCGCCGCGGCCGAGCGTGGTGATGTCCTTGGTGTCCTGCGAAACACCCTGGAAGCCGGCCACGATCGCGATCGCGTCCTCATCCAGGGCCGAGCGGATCCGACCAGGCGTGACATCGATGATGCGCGCTTTGTTGTGGACCGCGTCGGTGATCACCCCGGCCTGGCTGCCAGTGAACGATCTGGCCTCGAACCCGAGGTTTTTGATCGCCATCGCCAACAAGGCCATGGACATCCGCTCACCCGCGGTGAGCAGCATGTCGAGCTCGCGCCCGGCAGGGATGGGACTCACCTGCTGCGCGAGATCGATGAGCTCGTCCGTCGTGTCACCCATCGCGGACACCACCACGACCACTTCGTGGCCCTGCTTTTTGGTGTCGACAATTCGCTTGGCGACGCGCTTGATGCCCACGGCATCAGCAACGGAGGAGCCTCCGTACTTCTGCACGACAAGGCCCACGTGCGCTCCTCGCTTCGTATTCCGACTGCGGTCGGCACAGTCTAACGAGGCGAAATGCCTGTCGATGACGTATTCATATGCCGAGACAGCCGTATCAGTCCGTGAACCACGTCACTGATTGACCTGCACCTCGGAAAATTGCCCGCCCACAACAGGCAAGGTGACTCCGCGCTACTTCCCGTCACCTTGCGGTGCGCCTATGGCCATCGCGTCGTCGAGCTGTTCGGCCAATTCCGCGGCGAGGTCGTCGCCCACGGCATCGCCGTTCGGGTCCAGGAACTCGACCACCGGGTCGTCGAGCCGACTGTGGGCCACGACAGCCTGCAGCGCGCGCAGCGACGCACTCGCCGTCGCGCCCCAGTTCGCGAGGTAGGAGAACTGCCACCACCACAGCGCTTCACTGCTGCGACCGGCCTTGTGGTGGGCCAGCCCGTGGGCCAGGTCCGTCACCACATCGACCAGGTCGTCAGAGATCCGGAAGGCGGCCGGCTTCGGATTCGGCATGTACGGATCGAAGATCTCGTAGTAGACGTCGATCGGTTCAAGCAGCTCGCCGAGCGCCGAACGCATCGCGTCCACATCCGGGTCGGGACCGGCGTCCGGTTCGAAGCGCTCCTCAGGAACGATGTCCCCGATCGCGCCGAGCCGCCCGCCGGCCAGCATCAGCTGGGACAGTTCGAGCAGCAGCATCGACACCGCGCGGGAAGGTTCCTCCGCTTTGGCCACCTCAGTGACCGCGACGATGAAACTCTCGATCTGATCGGCGACCTCCATGGTGAAGTCGTCGAGGTTGTCCACGATCTCAGTGGACTTCTTGTCAGCCGCCGCGGCCGTGGTGGCCTTGGACTGTGTGGTCTGGTCAGACATCGAGCAGTCGTCTCCCCTCGAAGGCACGTCCGAGCGTGACTTCGTCGGCGTACTCCAGGTCGCCCCCCACCGGCAGCCCGCTGGCAGGCCGGGTGGTGCGGATCCCCATCGGCTTGACGAGGCGGGCCAGATAGGTGGCCGTGGCCTCCCCCTCCAGGTTGGGGTCGGTGGCCAGGATCAGCTCGGTGATCGTGCCGTCCGCAAGCCTGACCATCAGCTCACGGATCCGCAGATCGTCCGGGCCGACCCCCTCGATCGGGCTGATCGCCCCGCCGAGCACGTGGTAGCGACCACGGAACTCACGGGTCTTCTCAACCGCCACGATGTCCTTGGACTCCTCCACCACGCACACGACCGAGCGGTCACGGCGCGGGTCGAGACAGATACGGCACTGCTCGGCCGCAGCAACATTGCCGCACACAGTGCAGAAGCGCACCTTGTCCTTGACTTCGATCAGCGTGTGCGCCAGCCGCCGGACGTCCGCCGGGTCCGCCGCGAGCAGGTGGAAGGCGATGCGCTGTGCGCTCTTGGGCCCCACACCGGGAAGCCGTCCGAGCTCCTCGATGAGGTCCTGCACGACACCTTCGTACACCTGGCTTCACGACTCCTTGCTGCTCTTGGTCTTCTTGCTTTTGTCCGGGGCACCTGTCGGTGCTGCTGGCACCGCCGGTGCTGCTGGAGCTGTTGGTACTTGTCGGCGCTGTTAGGCCTTCTGAGACTGCTGGGCCCTTCCGGTCCCCCGCACGTCCGCACTCACTCTGGGGAACGTCCGTACGCCTGACAGTGTCGGGCTGACCGCGTCGGCCCGACACCCCCCGATCACATGCCGGGCAGGCCAAGGCCTCCCATGCCGCCGCCGAGACCCTCGGTGAGCGGCCCCATCGTCTTGGCCGCCATGTCGGTAGCGGCCTGGTTGGCCGCCCGCACGGCGGCCACGATCAGGTCGCCGAGTGTCTCGGTATCCTCAGGGTCCACCGCCTGCGGCGAGATCTCCAGGGAGAGCAACTCGCCCGCGCCGGTCACCGTCGCGGTGACCAGGCCACCGCCGGCGCTTCCCGTGACCTGTGTGCGCGCGAGTTCATCCTGCGCGGCCATGAGGTCCTGCTGCATCTTCTGCGCTTGCTGGAGCAACTGCTGCATGTCTGGCGCGCCGCCACCGGGAAACACCTGAAGTCACCTTCGTCTCGGTTGTCGTCGATCCACACCGCCGCACAAGCCCTCCGGCGGCGCTCGGCACGAGCCTACGGCCTGGGGCCCGTGACAGACAGCGGGCGCGCGAGGCATCCGGCCTCATCCGTACGGCGGAGGCCGTCCACCCGATTGTCACCCGTGGATTGAGAACTCAGTAGTTCGGTGTCTCCTCGATGACCGTCGCGCCCAGTTCCTGAGCGAGCAACGCCTGTACGGAGGCACCTTCGTCGTCGATGTTCTCGTCGCTCTCGCTGACCACGTCGTCCTCGGGGGCGACGTGCACCGGCGGCGGCACGGGAGGCTCCGACTGCGGCGCGCTGGGCCGGGCGGCGGGCCGCGCGGTCGGCTGGAATCCGTTGGGGGGAGGTGTGGCCGACGGCGGCTGCGAGTGGGTGTGGCCCTGGGGCTGGGCTTGGTTGAAAGCCTGGTTCTGGGCTTGGGCTTGGGCTTGGCTTTGGGCTTGGGCTTGGACCTGGTTTTGAACTTGGTTCTGGGCTTGGTTGTAAGCCTGATTCTGAGCTTGGTTCTGAACTTGATTCTGAGCTTGGTTCTGAACTTGATTCTGAGCTTGGTTCTGAACTTGATTCTGAACTTGGTTCTGGGCTGACCAGTCGCTGCCCGGGGCAGCGGCCGGCGGAGACGCGGGGGGTGCCGAAGGTGCCCCGAACGCTCCTGCGGCAGGGGCTCCACCCGGCTCCTTGGTGGGGTCGACCACGGCCTCGATACGCCACTCGCCGCCGAGCGTCTCGGAGATCGCCTGTTTGAGGATGTCCTCGCTGCCGCCGCCGACGAACCGCTCCTGAGCCCCGGCGCTGATGAACGCCACCGTGAGCGTGTTGCCGTTCATTCCGACGACCTGGGCGTTCTGCGTCAGGATCATCCAGGTGAAGCGTCGCTTGTTCTTGACCTTCTCAAGGATGTCCGGCCACATCTGGCGGATGGCCGAGGCGTCCCCGGCAGGGACCACGCCGACGGGCGGAGCCTGGTGCTGCGGTGCCGGGGCCCCCTGGGGAGCCTGTCCCCGCAGAGGCTGGGCCAGTTGTGTCGGGTGCCCCGGCTGAGAGTTCTGGGCGGCCTGCGGCGCGGGGGGCTGCGGGGTCGTCGGTGCGGCCGGGGACGCGGCAGGTCCGCTGCCGGCCGAACGCAGGAGAGGCCAACTGCCGGGGGCCCGCCCCTGGGGGACGGCCGGGGCCAGCGGCTGGGCAGGCTGCTGGTGCGGGGACTGCGGTGCGTGCTGAGCGGATGCTGCCGGGGCGGGCGGCAGCGAAGCAGTTTGTACGGGTTGCTGCTGCGCGGCTGCGGGCTGTGTCGGCGCGATCTGCCCAGGCGCCTGCTGCGGTGCTGCCGGGTGCTGTGCCGGGTGGCTAAGCGGCGCTTGGTTCGGGGGCGCATAGGTCGGTGCCGCATAGGTCGGTGCCGCCTGCTGGGCGGGCGCCGCCGGAATCGCGACTCCGACAGGGGGCGACCCGGCCGCCACGGGCACACCCAGGGCCATCCGCCGCTCCAGGCGGTCGAGACGGGCTTGCAGGCCCTGCTCGCCGTGGTCGGCGGCGGGCAGCAGCACCCGGGCGACGATCAGTTCGAGCTGAAGCCTGGGCGTGGTCGCCCCGCGCATCTCGGTCAGCCCGGAGTTGACGATGTCAGCCGCGCGGGTGAGCTCGACCTGACCGAAGTGACCGGCCTGTTCGACCATGCGTTCCAGCTGGTCCACGGGGGCGTCGATCAGCCCGTTGTCCGCGCCGTCGGGGACGGCGGCCAGGATCACCAGGTCACGCAGACGTTCCAGCAGGTCCGCGACGAACCGGCGCGGGTCGTAGCCGCCCTCGATCACCTTGTCGACAAGCTGGAAGGCCGCAGCACCGTCGTGGGCCGCGAAAGCGTCGACCACTTCATCGAGCAGCGCCCGGTCGGTGAAACCGAGCAGGGAGGTCGCCATCGCGTACGTCACGCCGTCCTCGGCGGAGCTCGCGAGCAGCTGGTCCATGACGGACATCGAGTCACGGACGGAGCCGGCACCGGCCCGGACGACCAGCGGAAGCACCAGCGGGTCGACGGCGATGCCCTCCTCCCCGCAGACCTTCTCCAGGTAGTCGCGCAGGGTGCCCGGGGGGACCAGCCGGAAGGGGTAGTGGTGCGTCCGCGACCGGATCGTGCCGATGACCTTCTCAGGCTCGGTGGTCGCGAAGATGAACTTCAGGTGCTCCGGCGGCTCCTCGACCACCTTCAGCAGGGCGTTGAAGCCCGCCGAGGTGACCATGTGGGCCTCATCGATGATGTAGATCTTGTAGCGCGAGTGGACCGGTGCGAAGAATGCCTTCTCTCGCAGGTCACGGGCGTCGTCGACGCCACCGTGCGAGGCCGCGTCGATCTCGATCACATCGAGGCTGCCGCCACCGCCGCGGGCCAGGTCCAGACAGGACCGGCACACCCCGCACGGGGTCGGTGTGGGGCCCTGCTCGCAGTTGAGACAGCGGGCGAGGATGCGCGCACTGGTCGTTTTTCCACAACCACGGGGCCCACTGAACAGGTAGGCGTGGTTGACCCGGTTGTTGCGCAGCGCCTGCTGCAGCGGGTCGGTCACGTGTTCCTGCCCGATGACCTCGGCATAGGTCTCGGGACGGTAGCGGCGGTACAGGGCTAGCGACACGACCCCAACGTTAGCCGGGGAGGCCGACACTTGCGGACCACAGCCCGGAGGCGGGTCTTGCGCTCAGGCCGTCCGGAGCCGATACGGGCCGGTGTGGGGTCGATGTCGGGCTGGTGTCGGGCCGGTGCGGGGCTGGTGTCGGGCCGGAAAATCAAAAGAACCCCCCGCGCACCTGACAGAGCCAACCTACCCTTGCTGCCTTCCGGCCCTGGGGGAGTTCAGTCGGATGCCACCACGCGGGGGGTCCCGCAGCTACAGTACCGGAACCCCGCCTCCAGCCGACACCACGACCCCCGGGAGATACCTGTGTACGACCACCCTCCCCAGTCGGGTAATGTTCTCCACGGAGGATTCGCCTAGTGGCCTAGGGCGCACGCTTGGAAAGCGTGTTGGGGGAAACCCCTCAGGGGTTCGAATCCCCTATCCTCCGCAGGTCAGAAGCCCCGCACTGTTCACCAGTGCGGGGCTTCTGCGTTTTTTAGTCTCATCCGTAGTCTCAACGAGCCTTCGGAGAGCCCTTCTTCTTGCCCTTCTTCTTGGCCTTCTTGCCTTCCTTCTTCTTGGCAACTTCCCAGACGAGACCGCCGACCTTCTTAGCCACGTCCCGCCGGATACCTGCCGTCATGTGCTGATACCGAGCGGCCATCGACGTCGACGACCAACCCATGATTTCCATGACGGCCCGCTCCGGCACTCCGAGGATGAGCAGGATGGTTCCGGCGGTGTGGCGTGCGTCGTGCAGACGTCCGTCCCGGACCTTCGCGTCGATGAGCAGTTGCTTCCACGCGTCGTAGTCCGTGCTCGGCATCAGCGGGGCCCCGGTCGGCGAAGTGAAGACGTACCCGGTCTGAGAGGGCGTTTAATGTAGGCAAATTTACCTTTATGCACTAGTAAGTCCCTCGCCAGGTTGGTGTTGTTTCGTCCGTTATGCGCTTGGCGA